>JAHWJV010000536.1 GCA_019348265.1 Gemmatimonadota bacterium | reverse complement strand
TGCGCGTGCGAGATCGCCGAGGTCCTCGAGACGCTGGACGACGGTCGCGACAGCAGCCGGGTTCCCGGTGGTGAGCATGCGGATCTCGCCGCCGGGTCCATCCGCAAGCGCATCCGCGTCGCGCAGCACGCGGTCGAGATGGTTCGCGACCGCGCGGCCGCTGTCCAGCAACGTAACGCCGGACCCCATCACCTCCGCGACCGCTTCTCGCAGGAACGGATAATGGGTGCACCCGAGGACGATCGTGTCGACCCCGGCCTCTCGCAACGGAGCGAGCAGCTCCGAAAGCGCTCCGAGCGCCAGCTCTCCCTCCGTCTCTCCCGCTTCGACCAGCTCCACCAATCCCGGGCAGGCCACCGCGAACACCTCCACGCCCTGGGCGAAGGTGCTGACCAGCCGACCGAAGCGCTCGCTGCGCAGCGTTCCCGCGGTGGCCATCACGCCGACTCTCCCGACCCGGGTGGCTTGCGCCGCCGGCTTCACGGCAGGCTCGAGCCCCAGGATGGGGATGGGGAACTCCGCTCGCAGGAGCTCCAGCGCCGCTCCAGTAGCCGTGTTGCAGGCCACCACGACCGCTTTGACCCCCCGCTCGTACAGCGTTCCGACGGCGGCGACGGAACGGGCGCGGATCTCATCGACGGAGCGCCCGCCGTACGGGCAGTAGGCGGTGTCGGCGAGGTAGAGGAGCGGCTCCGCGGGGAGCAGCGAGTGGATCTCGCGAGCGACGCTGAGCCCGCCCACACCCGAGTCGAAGATGCCGATCGGCAACGGGTTCATCGGACCCCTCCCACCTGGAGACCGAAGCCGACTTCCAGCGAGTTGCCGGCCGCCGGGCGGACCCGTACCTGATCGGTGAAGTCGGAAAGCTGAGCGGTCACGTACGCGTCGGCGCCCGAGAACAGCGCGACCGTTACGGCGAGCGTCACCCAGTCCTCGAATTGTTGGGCCCGCGAGCGAGTGAGGGGAGACGGTGGCTCGTCCGGGGTGTCGTTGACCTCCCGTACCCAGCGATCGCGCTGGCGAGACGCGGTGAGCTGTCGGCTGGTCTTGTAGACCATCCAGAGGCTCGCCGCCTCGAAACCGAAGTACACGGCCCCGCGACCTGGCGCGCGGGCATACATCTGTCCCCACCCGGGCAGCGCGAAGGAACGCAGCAGAGCGCCGCGTGGGGAGATCTCCAGCACCGAAGTGTCGCCGGGCGCGGGAGACACCGACCGCTGCTGAGCTTGGAGAGGGCTGTTGGAGAGGAGCCCGCCGGCTATACAGAGGACCGCGAGCAGGAGCGGGGGCGTGCCGCGACGTCTCGATCTCATCTCAATTGACGCTTGCTTGACTTGGCTCATCGCGGCGGTTCTCGTTTTCCGAAAGAGCGTGCTGAAGATAGCGGCGCACCTGCAGGCCGATAGTGGGTTCAAAGCTGCCCGCCTGTCGGGAGCGTTCTTTGCTTCCGCGGGTACCTGCTGCATTCATCGCGGCGATTCGCGAAAGCCGGCGAGCTCCGCGACCGCTGCGCGACCGCGTCCATGTATTCGAAGCCCATGACTACACGCCGCGAGGGGAAACCCGCCGTCCGACTGCTGATCCCCGCGCTGCTCTTCGTGCTGGGCGCCTGTGCCCCCGCCGCCGCTCCGGCCGCCGCCCCTTCCGAGCCGGTGCGTGGCACGCTGGTGATCGCTGGAACTACCGACGTGCACGGCTGGCTGCTCCCGTACGATTATTATCGCGGCGTGGAGACCGACAACGGGCTCACCCGCGTCGCGCCGCTGATCGACAGCGTTCGGGCCGCCCACCCGGGGCGCATGGTGCTGATCGATTCCGGCGACCTGCTGCAGGGCAATCCGCTCGACTTCGTCTTCTCGAAGCTCGGCGCCGGCGATCGGCACCCGGTGGCGCTGGCGATGAACGCCCTGCGTTACGACGCCGCGGCCATCGGGAACCACGAGTTCAACTATGGTATCGACCATTTGAACGCCGTAGCTAAGCAGATGGAGTTCCCGATGCTGTCGGCGAACATCTATCGGGCGGGGAGCACCGAACGCGCTTACCAGCCGTACGCCATCATCGAACGTACGGTCGGCGGACGGCAGCTCCGGGTGGGTATTACCGCCGTCACCCCGCCAGGGGTCCTTCTCTGGGATGCCGACGCCGTTCGCGGCAAGCTGGACTTCCGCGACATCGTGCAGAGTGTGCGGCCGGTGGTGGCGGAGATGAAAGCCCGCGGAGCGGACGTCGTCGTCGTCGCGGCGCACAGCGGTCTGGAGGGAAGCAGCTACGACACCGTAGCGACGCGCGTTCCGGTAGAGAATGCCGCCGCCGCGATGGCGCGGGAGGTTCCGGGCCTCGACGTGATCTTCATGGGCCACACGCACCGGGAGCTCGCCGATACGACCATCTCGGGCGTGTTGCTCCTTCAGGCGCGCAATTGGGCGACCTCGCTCGCGGTCGCCGAGCTCCAGCTCGCGCAGGGCGCGGACGGACGGTGGTCGGTGATCAGAAAGCGCGGAATGATCCGCCGCCCGGATCCGAAGCGGAGCTCGCCGGAGCTGACGCGGCTGTTGACTCCCGCGCATGAAAG
>JAHWJV010000535.1 GCA_019348265.1 Gemmatimonadota bacterium | reverse complement strand
GGAGCTGGAGATCCGAAAGCGGATCGTGGGGCAGGAGGGACCGGTGGAGGAGGTGATCCTCTGCCTCCTGGCCGGCGGGCACGCCCTGCTCGAAGGGGTCCCGGGGTTGGCAAAGACGCTCCTCGTGCGTACGCTGGCGGAGGCGCTCGTCCTCGAGTACAGACGGGTGCAGTTCACCCCAGACCTGATGCCTGGAGACATCACGGGCACCGAGGTGATCGAGGAGGACCGGTCGACGGGGCGGCGCGAGGCCCGCTTCCTCCGCGGGCCGGTGTTCAGCAACGTGCTTCTCGCGGACGAGATCAATCGCACGCCGCCGAAGACGCAGTCGGCGCTCCTGGAGGCCATGCAGGAGGGGCGCGTCACGGTCGGTGGGGAGGACCTCGCCCTGCCGCGCCCGTTCTTCGTGCTGGCCACGCA
The DNA here is from genome assembly GCA_019348265.1 of Gemmatimonadota bacterium. GTDB lineage: Bacteria > Gemmatimonadota > Gemmatimonadetes > Longimicrobiales > Longimicrobiaceae > JAHWJV01. The sequence continues at coordinate 2,161 of JAHWJV010000535.1, read as the reverse complement.
GAACCCGATCGAGCAGGAAGGCACCTATCCGCTTCCGGAGGCCCAGCTCGATCGGTTTCTGCTGAAGATCCGGCTCCGCTACCCGTCGGAGACGGAGGAGGTGGCGATCCTGCGCTCGACGACGGGGACGACGGAGGAACCCCCGCAGGCGGTTCTCGACGCGGCCGGGGTGTTGCGCCTGCAAAGCCTCGTGCGAGAGGTGCCAATCGCGGAGGCGATGCTTCACTACGCCGCCCGGCTCGTGCGCGCCACCCGGTCGGCGGAGCCGGAGGCGACGGAGGACGTTCGCCGCTGGGTACGGTGGGGGGCGGGGCCACGCGCGGGGCAGGCGCTCGTGCTGGTGGCGAAGGCGAACGCATTGCGGACGGGGCGGTTCCACGTGACGGTGGACGATCTCCGCCGCGCCGCGCCTCCGGTGCTGAGGCACCGGGTGCTGCTGAACTTCCAGGCCGAGGCCGAGGGGATCGATCCCGATCGCGTCGTGGCTCGGCTCCTGGAAGTGGTGCCGGCGCCGTCGAGCCGGCTGTGACCGGTCCGGACTTCATCGCCCCGCATCTCCTCGAGCGGCTGGGCGGGCTGGACCTCATCGCCCGGACGGTGGTCTCGGGGCTGGCGACGGGGCAGCACCGCTCGACCGCTCAAGGTGCGGGCGGGGAGTTTCACCGGCACCGTGCGTACCAGCAGGGAGACGACCTGCGGAACCTGGACTGGCGCGTCTACGCACGCACCGACCGGCTCTTCGTAAGGGAGTACCGCTCCGACTCGAACCTGCAGGCGTACCTGGTGCTCGATTCCACGCTCTCGATGTCGTACGCGGACCGGCACGGCGTGACGAAGCGGCGGTATGCCGCGTACCTCGGCGCCGCCCTGGCTCACCTGATGTTGAGGGGTGGCGATCATGTGGGGGTGGCGAGCTACGGAGAGGCGCCCCACCTCCACCTGCTGGCTGGCCGGCGCGCCGGCCAGCTCCAGGCGGTCCTCCGGGTGCTCGAGAGGCTGGAGCCCAGCGGGCGGTCTGGCGCCGCGGGCGGGGTGGATCGCGCAGGCATGGCGCTCCGACGGCGGGGGCGCCTCGTGCTCCTCTCCGACCTGCTGGAGGAGGACGGTGGCGATGCACTGGTTTCCTCGCTCGGGCGTGTACGTGCTCGTGGAGACGAGGTGATCGTGCTCTGCATCCTCACGCCGGAGGAGCGCGGCGAGGAGCCTGCGCCCGCCGGGCTCGTGTACGATCCGGAGAGGCCGGAGATCTCCGTCCCGGCAGTGCCGCACGACGACGCGGGCTACGTGGAGCGAGTGAGGACCTACTACGACGGGCTGGCGGCGCGGATGGCGGAGGTCGGGGTCGAGTTCGTCTCCTTCTCCACCACCACGCCGGTCGACCGCGGGCTCGACCAGTGGCTCCGCGCCAGGCGAAGCTGATGCTTGACTTCGTTCGGCCCGCGCTCCTCTGGGCAGGTGCCGCGGCAGCGGTGGTGCCGCTGTTACTGCACATGATCGCGCTGCGCCCCCTAGAGCGCGCAGCGCTCCCGACGGCCCGGTTCCTGGCTCCGGACCCGCGGCTCGCCGTCCGTCTCCGGAGGCGTCCGACCGATCTCCTGCTCCTCGCTCTCCGCGCCGCGCTCCTCCTTCTCCTCGGGGCCGCCGCCGCCGGGCCCTTCTGGTCACCCCGCCCGGCGGACCCGCTCGAGCTGCTCCTGCTCGACCGCGGCGTCTCGGACTGGTCGGCGGCGGTGGATTCGGCGCGCGCCATCCTGCTGGCGCCGGACGGCGCCGCCCGGGGCGAGCTGGTCGTGTTCGACACGACGGCGGCCCGGGTGCGGCGCGGCTCGATCACGCCCGCGCTTTTCGACTCCCTCGCCGGCTCGGGACCCCGCGCGACCGCCGCTCCGTACGCCGTGGCGCTCCGGTCGCTGCGCGGGATCGCCGCGGACCGGCTGGGTCCGCCGAGCGACATCATCGCCCGGCTCGACAGGGCCCTCGACAGCTTGGATGTCGGGGCGCTCGCCACCTGCGTGCACGCCAGGATCGAGCAGAGCGACGAGCAGGAGCAGGCCGGGCTGCGCCTGCTGCGGTGGACGAGCGCCGGACACCTCCCGCCGGCGGTGGTCAGCGCCGACGGTCAGGTCCGGCTGCTCGACGAGCCCGGTGACCTCATGCTCGG
>JAHWJV010000534.1 GCA_019348265.1 Gemmatimonadota bacterium | reverse complement strand
TTGCAAAGTGCACGGGATCGTGCAAGCTCAGGCGCCCGGACCACACTGTTCGCCTGGGGGTAATTTCCCCCAAATCGTTACACCGGTGGTGGTTACGCACCAGCTCGCCGGACTGGCACTTCCGTTGCCTTGTAGAGGACCAGCGAGAACGTCACGATGTACTGCCTTTCGACACATCCACCGGAGTATGATTATGCGTAACCTGCGTCAGAACGACGGCTTCACGCTTATCGAGCTCATGATCGTGGTCGTCATCATCGGCATCCTTGCCGCGATCGCGATCCCGAAGTTCACCTCCGTCTCGAACGGCGCGAAGCAGGCCGAGGCCGAGCCGATCCTGAAGCAGATCTGCTCGCTGGCCGAGTCGGAGAAGCTGAAGAACGGCGCGTGGCCCGCGAACCTGGCCGCGATCACGGGCTTCGACGAGCCGGGCGCGAAGTACTTCGACACCTGGACGTTCGCGGCCGGCGTATCGGGTGCCGCGGTCAAGACCGGCATCACCGGGCTCAAGGCTCCGTCGATGAACTGCGATACGAAGGTCGTTTCCTTCCCCGCGTAGCATTCGCTTCTGACCGGAACCAGTGCGGTGGTCCGGCTCTGCCGGGTCACCCCACTGGCATTTTCCCCCTATCAAGCCGACCTCCCGTGACCCACCCCTCCCGCAACCGCGGCGGCTTCACGCTGATCGAGCTGATGATCGTCGTCGTGGTCATCGGCATCCTCGCCGCGATGGCCGTTCCCCGTTACCGGCAGATCACCATCGATGCCCGTTCGGCGGAGGCTGAGCCGCTGCTCTCCCAGGTTCAGACCCTTGAGGAGCGCTACAAGGCGAAGACCGGGGCTTACACCCTGGCCCTCGAGGAGCTGGAGGGGGGCGCCGGGCTTTCCACGAGCGCGCGCTACTACGACGTGTCGATTACGGCCCACGCTAGCGGCTTCTGCGTTGTCGCGACGCCGAACGCTGCCGGCATCAGCGCCGGGGTGGCGGCTCGCAGCCTGGACGCGACCCGCACCGGATTCGATAGCGCGAACTGCAGCTAGCCCCCCCTCGGTCCCGCACCTGCCGCCGAATCCGGGCGCCCATACCTCCCCGGACGCCAAGCACGAAACTTGCGCCCGACGGCCAATCTTTTACCGGCTGGACGGACGCGCGTTACGGTCGCGGCGCAGCGCAGCGCAACGGCATGCTCGCGGCGTCCGGTCGGGTAGCACGCACGCGGCGGATGGCGCGTGCGGCGGCTGGACGTGGAGCATTGAGAGCCCGTGGATCAGCAGGCCAATTCGAGATCAGAGGCCCCCTCCGCCAGGATCCTGGTGGCGGAGGATCATACCGACAGCCGCGATGCACTGCAGGCACTCCTGGAGGCGCACGGGTACGTGGTGACGATCGCGGTGGACGGCCGCGAGGCGATCGAGCGCGCCCAGAGCGTGCGCCCGGACCTGATCCTCATGGACATCATGATGCCGGTCGTCGACGGTCTGTCGGCCACGCGCGAGCTCCGCGGCAAGTCCGAGCTCGACGCGACCCCGATCATCGCCCTGACGGCGATGGAGGGTGGGCGGGAGAGAGCGCTCGAGGCCGGATGCGACGACCACATCACCAAGCCGATCGACGTCTCGTCTCTATTCCAGAAGGTCCGCTGGTGGGTGGAGCACAGGCGGGTGGCGAGCTCCGGCGGCGGGGCTGGGGGAGGACGGCCCTGAGGGGACCCGGCCGCTCTACTCCATGCGAATCTCGAGGTGTCTTTCGTGGCGCTGAAGCGCCCGCAACACCTCCTCTCCGTAGAACATCGCGATGTACTTGGCCTGCACGTCTGTGATCCTCCGCACCGCCCAAACCAGCTCCACATAGTTCGGCTCCGTCGGCGCCTGCTGGAGATGGAAGCCGGTCTCCTCCAGCGAGTGATCCGCCTTCTTGTTGTTACAGGTCGAGCAGGCGGTCACCACGTTGCGCCACGAATTATCTCCGCCCGCGGACAGGGGGATGATGTGGTCGCGGGTGAGGAACTCGCGATTACGGAAGGCCGTACGGTGCCGGCCGCAGTATTGGCACCGGTAGCGGTCGCGGGCGAAGAGGAAGGTGTTGGTCACCTGCCGGCGGAAGCGGCGCGGCACGTGGACGAAGCGCACGAGGCGGATCACGATCGGGCACGGCATCTCCTCCCGCTCGGATCTGAACATCCGGGAAGTGTCAACCTCGAGGATCTCCGCCTTGGAGTCGATCACGAGCCGCAGGGCTCGCTCGACCGGCAGGATCGTGAGCGGCTCGAAGGAGGCGTTCAGCGCCAGACACCCCATCGCGTGACTCCTCGGTTACGTTTGCATCCTCGTCCGCACCAAGCGACCACGACCAGCAGTATTGCAAATGGTGCACCGGGGACCGGCTTTTCCGCAAGCGGGCGACCAGCTATCGGCTATCGGCTACCAGTGGCCGGTCGCCTTCACCGCCGCTGCCCTCACCCCCGGGGCCTGGCGTAGCGGCACCCCACCCCCACAACCCGTGCCGGGGGGGGGGGGTGTGCGGGGGTCCCCCGCCGGCGACGCCCCACCCCCAACAGAACACAATCCACAGAATACCGAAACCCGCAAACCCCA
>JAHWJV010000533.1 GCA_019348265.1 Gemmatimonadota bacterium | reverse complement strand
GGCGGACGTCGGCGCCCTGCGGCGTCTCCATGCGGAAGCGGACGAAGTAGATCCCGTCCGTCACCTTCTTGCCCCGCTCGGTGGCGCGACCGTGCCACGTGACCGCGGACTCGCGGTCCGTGAAGAGAGCGACGAGCCGCTCGCCCCCGACCCGGCGCCCGCGGGACTGCTGGAACACCGACCCGGTGTCCGGGCGGTCGAGGCGCCGGCTGAAGCCGAGGGCCGCGCCGCGGCCGCGCGCGCCGCGGGGTAAGCGGGGGCCCCCCGCACCACGGCCGTGTGCAGGTAGAAGCGGGCCTTCAGCGTGTTCGCGACCGCCGACCATCGCGCACGGTTACCGCCAAAATTGAACTCCACCTCCGACAGCTGGCCGTAGAACGCTGTAGAGCCCCCCGTCGGGGCGGTGCTCAGGCTGGCGATCGCGTTGTCGAGCAGCGCCTGAACGTCGGCGTACACCTGCTGCTGCGCATCGAGCGCCGCGGGGGTGCCGTCGACCAGCGCGCCCCGGTACGGCAGATCGCCGAAGATCGATGCGCCCATGCCGAACAGGTACGCCTCGTGGATCTGGAAGAGCGCCGAGCACTGCGAGCACCCCACCGAGTCCGAAAAGGCGCGGCCGCGCCGGATGTCGACCAGGCCGCCGCCCGTGTACAGGCCGGAGAACTCGTCGTCGGCCTCGTCCTCGCCGAACACGTACCGGTCGAGCAGCGAGAACTGCCGGTCGACGCCGGCCAGCTGCTGCGTCCACACCGCCGAGACGCGGGCCAGCTGGCCCTCGGAGAAGGCGAACGACCTCAACTGGGCCGACACGAACAGGCTGGCCAGCGTCGGCTCGCTGATGATGTTGGGATCAGTACCGCTGATTTCCAGGAAATCGCAGGCACCTGCCGATCCCGCCAGGAGGGCCGCGCCAAGGGCGCGACCCAGCCACTTACGGTTCTTCATGTATTTCTCCTTGCGCGGCGCGTCAGCGGTTCAGGTTGACCGAGATCACGAACGACCGCGTCTGCGGGTTGTTGAAGTAGTCCAGGCCGCGACCCAGGCTCTGGCCCGTCAGGTTGCTCTCGGGATCGATTCCGGTGTAGTCGGTCCATGTCTTCAGGTTGCGCCCGCTGAGCGTGATATCGGCGCTGCCGATGCCCAGGCGCTCCATGAAAGCCATCTGCTGCAGGGTGTACGACACGGACACGTCGCGCAGCTTGACGAAGCTGCCGTCCTCGATGAACTGGGAGACCGGACCCGTGAAGCCGCTGCCGAGGCCACCGAGCATCCACGTGAGCGAGTTCAGCGTCACTTCGCTGCCCGCACCAGGTCCGGCCACGGCCGGAGTCTGGCCGTTGGGCAGAGCGAACTGACCGAATACCCTGCGGCTGCCTTCGCCGTGGAAGGGAAGCGACTCCTCGTGAGTGCCGAAGTACAGCAGGGCGCCCTTGGTGCCGTTCCACACGTCACCGCCGCGGCGGATGTCGAGCAGGGCCGAAAGCCGCAGGTTCGAGCCGATCTGGAACGTGTTGCGGATGCTCGCGGTCCAGTCGGGGTTCGGGTCGCCCACGACGCGGGACTGGTCGTCCTGGATCGGGAACCCGTCCTCGGCGATGTACAACGCGCCGGCCGCGCCGCCATACGTGGCATCGATATCGACGCCGTCGACGAGCGTGCCGCGGCCGAACCGGACGAAGTCACCACCGAAGAAAACGCCGAAGGGGTTGCAGCCCCGGGTGCCGGCGGCGTTCGGCCCCACCAGCGACACGGTGGAACCCGTGAAGCCGTTCAGGTACACGTTCTCCGCACCGGCCAACTCCGTCACGCAGGTTTCAGTGGTCGTGTAGTTGGTGTTCACCGTCCACGTGAAGCCACGCGTCTGCACCGGCAGGAGGTCCAGCGACAGCTCCCAGCCGTTCGCGTCGAACTCGGCCACGTTCTTGAATTCCGTAAGCAGGCCGCGGCTGGTGGCCGTCGGGACCGCGAGGATCACGTCGCTGGTGGTGTTGTCGTAGTAGGTGACGCCCAGCGACATCCGGCGGCCGAAGAAAGCCAGGTCGGCGCCGACTTCCCGCTCGGTCTTGACTTCCGGCGCGATGTCGGGATTCCCGCGCTGCGTCTCGGCGAAGACACCGGTTTGGCCGGCGTACACGGTGTTGATCCCGTTGATGTAGCCGTCGCCGATCGTGCCCGTGGTGAAGCCGCTGGTGTTGGAGTACACCGGGGGCTGACGGCCAACCCGCCCCCACGACGCGCGGAGCTTGCCGAAGTCGAACCAGTTCACGTTGTCGAACGCGCCCAGCTTGGTGAACGCCCAGCTGGCGCCCACGCTGGGATAGAAGAAGCGCTTGCCGTCGCCGCCAAAGGTGGAGGAGCCGTCGACGCGCCCCGTGCCGGTGACGGTGAGCTGATCGGCGAAGGTCATTTCGCCGGTGCCGAAGTAGCCGTCAGTGCGTGTGGTGTATTCGTACTCGTTCGGAACACGGTCCACGCCGAAGTCGGCCTGCTGCGTGCCCGGGAACAGGTTGCTGGTGCTCAGCAGGTTCCGGCTGAACTCCTGGTGGTTCAGGTTCTGACCCACGGTGAAGCTGCCCGCCAGCCTGTCGCTCAGGTTGCCCGT
>JAHWJV010000532.1 GCA_019348265.1 Gemmatimonadota bacterium | reverse complement strand
GGTTACATGCTCCGCGTATTCATGCGTAGCAAAGTGCATTTCTCCCCCGGGGAGGGGGAGCGGAAAAGCGAGGTCCACGCTACCTTCCGTAGGTCCGCGCCGCGAACCGCAGTTAGCGGGTTGGCATGGACCTGGCGGCTGTGAGGGCGTTCCGGGTGCGCCGCCAGGCCGGTGCGCGCCGCGCGCGTAACCCCAACACTCGCAGGCCAGGGTACCATGCCGCTTCTCAAGATCCGCCCGTTTCCGCTCGCGTTGCTGGCAGTGGCCCTTCTCACCGCGAGTTGCGGCGGCGGCGACTCGTCCGGCGGCGCGGCGGGGGCGCCGACCACCGGCGGCAACGCGACCGTCGCCTTCCGCTCGGACTTCGACGGCTTCAACCCGGTCACCAACAGCGCGCAGGTGACCGATGAGGTCATCAAGTACATGCTCTTCACGCCGATCATCCAGTTCGATTCGGCGTTCAACGCGCGGCCGTACCTGGCGGAGCGCTGGGAGCTAACCGACCAGAACGTCACCTTCCACCTCCGGCAGGGCGTCACCTGGCACGACGGCAAGCCGGTCACCGCGGAGGACGTGAAGTTCACCTTCGACCTGGCGAAGAATCCGGAGACGGGCGCGGGGATCATCGCGGCAAACCTGGGGATGGTGAAGTCCGCCACGGTGGTGGACCCGCAGACGATCCGCTTCGACTTCGTGGCTCCGCACGCGCAGGCGCTGGAGGACTTCTGGTGGCCGCCCGTCCCCAAGCACCTTCTGGAGAGCGTGCCCCCCTCTCAGATGGCTCAGGCGCCGTTCAACCAGAAGCCGGTGGGTAGCGGGCCGTTCAAGTTCGTGTCATGGCAGCAGGGGCAGACGATGACGGTAGAGGCGAACACCGCCTTCCCGGCGGCGCTCGGAGGCCGGCCGCGGCTGGATCGCGTGACCTTCCGAGTGATCCCGGAGTCCACCATCCGCCTCACCGAGCTGGTGAGCGGCTCGATCCAGGCGGACCTCTTCATCCCGCCGAGTCAGGCGCAGCAGCTCGAGAGCCAGGGCGGGGTCGAGATCCTGCGGTCTCCGTCGCGCAGCTTCGTGTACATGGGCTGGAACAACGAGCGCGAGCCGTTCAAGGACCCCGTCGTGCGGCGCGCGCTGGGGATGGCGATCAACAAGCCGCAGATGATCCAGGGGCTGCTGCGGGGCTTCGGCTCGCCGGCGCACGGCGTGATCCCGCCGTGGAGCCCCATGTACACCGACCTGTCGCAGGCGGACCGCTACGACCCCGCCGCGGCCAAGCAGCTCCTGGCGCAGGCCGGCTGGCGCGACACGAACGGCGACGGGATCCTCGACAAGGGCGGCAGGCCGCTCCGGTTCACGCTGTTGACGAACGCCTCGAACCAGCTCCTGCAGGACGTGGCCACCGTGATCCAGCAGCAGCTGAAGACGATCGGGGCCGACGCGCAGATCCGCACCCTCGAATTCCAGACGCTCCTCCAGCAGCACCGCGCTCGCGACTACGAGGCGGTCCTCGCGAACTGGAGCTGGGATTATTTCCGCCCCGACCCGACCCCGCTCTTCTCCTGCGCCGAGGCCAGAAAGGAATCGTCGCCGAACCGCGCGGGGTACTGCAACCCGCAGGCGGACCAGCTGATGGAGACGGGGCTGCGCGAGGCGGACGCCGGCAGGGCCAAGTCGACCTGGTCGCAGTACTCGCAGATCGTCCAGCAGGACCAGCCGATCACGCCGCTGTACTGGTCGGTGGATCTCACCGCCGTCGGCCCGACTCTCCAGGGCGTGTCGACGGATCCGCGGGGTCAGCTCGTCAACGTCACGCAATGGTGGGTCGGGAGATAGCATCGGCGACGGGCGTCCCGGAACCTCGGGACGCCCGCTGCTCTCATCCAGCTTCATGAGTCAGCGCCTTCCGCTGCCCCGAGGGACCCTGCGGGGCCGCGCGCGGGTATCTTGCCGCAAATGCCAGAATGTCTGGACTCCAGGGCCATTCGCCGATCCGGGGTCACTCCGCACGATCCAGTGGATTCTCCAGATTTGATGACGATTCCAAGCCTTCGTGCTCGGCTGGCCGGGCTGTTGTTCCTGGCACTCGGAGTGTCCGCGTGCGACAGGGGGAGCTCGGCCGGCGCGGAGGCGACGGGCGTGCCGGAGGAGGAGCGCTACGGTGGGACGATGGTGATGGGCTTCATCTCCGACATCGCGGACATGAACCCGCTCACTTCCACGGACCTGTACGCCAACCAGATGCAGCAGTTCGTGCTTTTCATGCCGCTGCTGCAGTACGACGAGAACTTCGAGCCGCAGCCGTACTTCGCGCGCTCGTGGGAGGTGAACGCGGACACGACCCTGCTCACCTTCCATCTCCGCAACGATATCTTCTGGCACGACGGGGTGAAGACGAGTGCCCACGACGTGAAGTTCAGCTACGACCGGGCGCGCGAGCCGGAGGCGCCCTACGCAGAGGCCTGGCTCATCTGCGGGCGGCGTGCCGGCAAGTCCTTCGTTCTCGCACTCATCGCTGTCTTCCTGGCCTGCTTCCGCTCCTACGCCGAGTACCTGGCACCGGGTGAGAGGGCGACGATCGCGGTCATTGCGACTGATCGGAAGCAGGCGCGGACAATTTACCGGTACGTC
>JAHWJV010000531.1 GCA_019348265.1 Gemmatimonadota bacterium | reverse complement strand
TACGAGCTCGACCGCACCGCCTCCCCCGAGGTCAAGACGGCGGTGAGCATGGAGCGGCTGCAGACGCTCAACGAGGAGCTCCTGAAGTTCCCCGAGGGCTTCACGGTCCACCCGAAGCTCGTCAAGCAGCTCGAGAAGCGCCGCGAGGCGGTCGGGCCCGACGGCGGGATCGACTGGGCCCACGCCGAGTCGCTCGCCTACGCGTCGCTGCTCTCCGAGGGCACGCCGGTCCGGCTCACGGGTCAGGACGTCGAGCGCGGGACCTTCTCCCAGCGCCACCTCGTGCTGCACGACGCCAAGACGGGCCAGCGGGTCTCCCCGATCCAGAGCCTGCCGGGCGCGCTCGCGCCGATGGAGCTGCACAACTCGCCGCTGTCGGAGATCGCCTGCCTCGGCTTCGAGTACGGCTACTCCGTCTACGATCCCGGCGTTCTCGTGGTGTGGGAGGCGCAGTTCGGCGACTTCGCGAACGGTGCCCAGGTGATCATCGACCAGTTCATCGCCGCTTCCTACCAGAAGTGGGGCCAGCGATCCGGACTCGTTCTCCTCCTCCCGCACGGCTACGAGGGGCAGGGGCCGGAGCATTCCAGCGCACGGCTCGAGCGCTTCCTGCAGCTCGCCGCCGAGAGCAACCTGCGGGTCGTGAACTGTACCACGTCCGCCCAGTACTTCCACCTGCTCCGCCGTCAGGCCGGGCTGCTCGGAGCCGATGCCCGCCCGCTGGTCGTCATGAGCCCCAAGAGCCTGCTTCGCCAGCCTCTAGCGGCTTCGCGCCTCGAGGACCTCGCCAACGGGACCTTCCAGCCCGTCCTCGGCGACCCGACCGCGAGCGATCGCGCGGGTGAGGTCACGCGGCTACTCCTCTGCACCGGAAAGGTGTTCGTCGATCTGGTGGCGCCCCCCGCCAGCGACCTGCGCGAGAAGGCGACGAACGTCGCGCTGGCGCGCGTGGAGGAGCTCTTCCCCTTCCCGGATGAGCAGATCCGCGCCGAGATCGAGCGCTTCCCCGCCCTGCGGGAGCTGGTCTGGGTGCAGGAGGAGCCGAAGAACATGGGAGCCTGGACGTACATGTTCCCGCGCCTCCTCTCCCTCGCCGGCGACCGGCTCTCGGTCCGCTACGAGGGCCGCCCCTTCCGTGCGAGCCCCGCCGAGGGATTCGCGAGCCAGCACAACGCCGAGCAGAGCCGGATCGTCACCGCCGCCTGGGAAGGCGCGACGGCGCCGGCCGCGGAGCGCAAGGCGAGACGAGCGTAAAGACGCTATCGGCTATCGGTCATCGGCTATCGGTCCTTGATAGTCTCCGACCGATAGCCGATAGCCGATAGCCGATAGCCATTTCACTGGAGCACGAGGCAATGTCCGTAGAAATCCGTGTCCCGCCGCTCGGCGAGTCGGTCGTCGAGGCGACGGTAGGGCGGTGGGCGAAGCAGGCGGGGGAGACGGTCGCCAAGGGCGATGTCATCGTCGAGCTGGAGACGGACAAGATCAATGTCGAGGTCGCCGCTCCCGAGGCGGGCGTTCTCGGCCAGATCGCCAAGCCGGAGGGGACCACCGTCGGGATGAACGACCTGCTCGGAACGATAGACGCTGACGGTTCCACTACTGCCGCCTCGGCTCCGGCCACGGCTTCCGCGCCAGCTGCCGCGCCAGCCGCGCCGGAGCCGGCCGCCACGCCCGCTGCCGCGTCGGAGGACGGGGCGCAGACGTCGCCTGCTGCGCGGGCGATCGCCGCCGAGCATGGGCTCGACCTCGCGTCGATCCGCGGCACTGGTCCCAACGGCCGGATCACCAAGGAGGACGTGCTCAAGGCGGCGGAGGCGAAGACCTCCGGCCAGGGCGTCCCGACCCCGGCACCCGCCGCGGCGGCCCCGGCCGCTACACCGCGCCCGTCGGCTCCGCCGGCCGCCGCTCCGGCGCCAGCTCAGCCCGTCGCCGCCGGCGACCGCGAGACGCGCGAGCGCATGAGCCGCCGCCGGCAGACCATCGCGCGCCGGCTGGTCGAGGCCCAGCAGACTACCGCGAGCCTCACCACCTTCAACGAGGTGGACGTCTCGCGCGTCATGGAGCTGCGCAAGCGCCGGCAGGATGCCTTCGTCAAGAAGCATGGCCTCAAGCTCGGCTTCATGTCCTTCTTCACCAAGGCCACCATCGGCGCGCTGAAGCAGTTCCCCCGCTTGAATGCCGAGATACAGGGCGACGAGATCGTGCTGAAGCCGAAGACGTCCGGTGTCGCCGGCCTCGTCTGGGTCATCCCCGTGCTCGGTGGCCTCGTCGTGGCGGTCGGCCTCGTCGCCGCCTTCCGCCGGCGCTCGCGGCTCGTCGAGGGCGCCGACGGCTTCGTCGACCTCCAGGTCTGGCAGTCCGACCGCGACCGGTGCGAGCTGCTGATGGTCAGCCGCTGGCGCGACCGCGCCGCCTTCACCGCGTACATGCGTTCCGAGGACCACAGGGTCTCCCACGGCCGGATCGACCCGGAGCTCAAGGAGGCCATCCGCCTCGAGCGCCTCGAGCACCTCCACACCTACGAGGTGGTGGCGGAGTGACGGACCGCTCCGTCGCGCCGCCGAGCGGCACGCCCGCGCCGCGCGTCGCCACCAGGCCCGACGGGGCGGAGATCGATCTCGTCGCCCTC
>JAHWJV010000530.1 GCA_019348265.1 Gemmatimonadota bacterium | reverse complement strand
CGATCTCGCCTCAGGTGGCGATCGACGCCAACTTCGGCATCGCGAACCCCGTCCGCGGGTACGACGAATTCCTGATCCAGGATCCGCTTCAGTACTTCGAGGTGATCCGGCGCAGCTACGCCAACGCTGGCCAGGCCGTTCCGACGACCTTCACCTCGATCTACGGCGACCCGAACAACCCGTCGATCCCGCAGTACATCTACGCCCACCCGTCGACGATCATGGGCAGGGACGCCTTCCGGCGCCCGAATCAGGTCAACGAGGCTGCTTACTCGTACCCCAATGCTCTGATCATGCCGGGCAGCCAGGGGACGAACTGGTGGGACGCGGTGTTCGGCACCGGCGAGACCCGCGACGTCAACCTCGCCGTTCGCGGCGGCGCCGAGGCTGCTCGTTACAGCGTCGGCCTCAACTACTTCGATCAGCTCGGCACCGCTGCCTACAACCGCTACCAGCGTGGCACCGCGCGGGTGAACACCGACTTCACCGCCGGCAGGTTCACGGTCGGCGAGAACCTCAGCGTCTCCTTCGAGGAGGCGTACGGTGGGCAGGCGGGCGACTTCTTCGGCGAGGGCGGCATCATCGGCAAGAACATCCTCTCGCAGCCGGTGGTTCCGATCTACGACATCAACGGGAACTTCGCGTCCGGCAAGTCGCCCGGGCTGGGGAACAACACCAACCCGCTCAAGGCGGCCTTCGCGGCGCGCGACAACCGGAACACGAACAGCCGTATCTTCGGAAACATCTTCGGAAGACTCGCGCTGACCGACGCGCTAGCGTTCAACACCAGCCTCGGCATCAACGCCGGTACGGGCGGAACGCGCGGCTTCAACGACATCACGCCCGAGAACTCGGAGCCGAATTTCACCAACTCCATCTTCGAGAACAGCAACACCTTCTCGAGCTATACGTGGAACAACACGCTGAATTTCCAGCAGACGTTCGCGGAGAACCACAACGTGAGCCTGCTCGCCGGCCAGGAGGCGATCCGTGGGCGTAACCGGTTCATCAGCGGCGGCATCTCGAGCCTGGTCTCGACCGTGGTTGATGCCCGGTACATCCAGGACGCGCTTGGCGACCCGGGCACCAAGAACGTCAGCAGCTCCGGCGGAGTCAGCTCGCTGCTCTCCTTCTTCGGCAAGGCGGACTACAACTTCGCCGAGCGGTATTACGTGAGCGGCACGCTGCGCCGCGACGGATCCTCCCGGCTCGCCGAGGGGAACCAGTGGGGCACCTTCCCCGCGTTCAGCCTTGGCTGGAGAGTGTCGCAGGAGCCGTTCATGCAGGACAACGCGCTCATCTCCAACATGATGCTCCGCTTCGGCTACGGGATCACCGGCAACCAGAACATCGCTTCGGGACGCACCACCGCCGGCTTCGGCGGTACGACCGGTAGCTCGTTCTACGACATCGCCGGCGCCGATACCCGCGTGGTCACCGGGTACCGCCAGACCTCCATCGGCAACCCGGACCTCCGGTGGGAGGAGAACGTCTCCACCAACGTAGGCATGGATCTCGAGTTCCTCGACGGGAATGCCACCTTCGTCCTCGATCTGTACCAGCGCGATTCCAAGGACCTCCTCTTCAACCCGCCGCTGCCCGGTACGGCTGGTCTGGCCGACCCGCCGATCGTGAACGTGGGCCAGATGCGGAACCGCGGCATCGACGGCTCGATCGGACTGCGCGGCTCCTTCGGCGACGCGGTCGGCTGGTCGATGGACCTGAACGCTTCGCACTACCAGAACGAGATCGTCCGGATCGACGGGCAGCAGAACTTCTTCTTCGGCCCGGTCGGATCGCGCTTCGCCTCGTCGATCACCATCAATGAGGTCGGGAAGCCGATCGGCGCGTTCTACGGGTACGTCAAGGAGGGCACGTTCCAGACCCAGCAGGAGATCGACGCGCTCAACGCGAGTGCGAGGCAGGCGACCGGTGCGACCGCCTCGACCGTCTACCAGACGGGCGCCAAGCCCGGCCGCTTCCGTTTCAAGGATACCAATGGCGACGGGCGCGTCACGGCCCTCGACCGTACCACCATCGGCAGCCCGCACCCTGATTTCACCAGTGGGCTGAACCTCGGGCTCAACTGGAACAACTTCGACCTGGGCGCGGACCTGTTCGGCAGCTTCGGGAATGAGATCTACGACGTGCAGAAGGAGTTCTACGTCTTCCGCCTGTTCAACACGAACGTGCGCGAGGACATCCTGACGGACTCCTGGACGCCCGAGAACCCGAACGCGAAGTACCCGCGGCTCGACGTGACGGACGACTTCAGCCGGGATCCGAGCAGCTTCTACGTCGAGGACGGCTCGTACGTCCGGCTCCGCAGCCTGCAGCTCGGCTACACCATGCCGAGTGGCCGGATCCGCGGCTTCGACAACGTCCGGGTGTACGTGCGCGGGGAGAACCTCTTCACGCTCACCGGCTACGATGGGCTCGACCCGTCGCTCCCGGCACTGAACGCGAGCCGGTCCGGCATGGACATCTCCGACCAGGCGCGCGGCGTGGACCGGGGTACCTACCCCACCAACCGCACCCTGAGCATGGGATTCGGCATCGGCTTCTGAGGAACCGGCAGGTAGTGAATGCTATCCGTGGATACCTCTGAAGCCAAGAATCGACATCAAAGGCGAAAA
>JAHWJV010000052.1 GCA_019348265.1 Gemmatimonadota bacterium | reverse complement strand
GGGCGGACTCCCCTCCTCGTCGAAGCCGACCAGGTGGTCGGGCGCGAGATGCATCAGGCAGCGCGCCCCGAGCACGCGCTCGGCGCGCTCGCGAAGCGTGAGCGTGCCGAACAGCAGCTCGCCGATCGGTCGCGTCAGCGCGAACGGCTCCCACTTCTGCGCGACGAGGTCGTCGAAGACGATGAGCGAAAGGTTGGCCATTCCCGCGGGTGATTCAGTCCAGCGTGCGGAGGCGGTCCGGCAGCTGCGCGAGCAGAGTCTTGAGATCTGGCGCGCGGTCCCGGCGTGCGACGAAGGTGACGCCGGCCGTCCGGACGACCACCAGATCGTCGACGCCGAACGCAACGATCGGACCGTCGTCGGCGTAGAGCGTGGTGCGTCGCGAATCCACCGCGAACGCCTCGCCGATCAGCGCGTTTCCGGCGGCGTCCAGCGGATGGGTCCTGAAGACGGAGTCCCAGGCGCCGATGTCGTCCCAGGCGAAATCAGCGCGCACGACCGCCACGCGATCCGAGCGCTCGAGGAGCCCCTCGTCGACGGAGAGGTTCGGTACGCGTCGAAAGAACTCCTCCGTCCCGCCCTCGCGCAGGATCGGGATCAGCTCGGCGATCTCCGGCGTATGACGCTCGAGCTGATCGAGAAGGTCCGCGACACGCCAGACGAAGAGGCCGGTGTTCCAGAGGTATCCGCCTTCGAGGTATCTCCGGGCCGTCTCCAGGTCTGGCTTCTCGACGAACTCCGCGACCTCCGAGCCGACGTCCGCCAGCCCCTCGGCGGAGGCGAGCGGCGCGCCCACGCGGATGTAGCCGTACCCGGTCTCGGGCCGGTCCGGCACGGCACCCAGCGTGAAGAGCCGGCGATGGTGAACGGCCAGATCGGCGGTGACCGCGAGCCTGTCGCGGAAGGTCTGCGCGGGGGAGATCACATGATCCGCGTGGAGCGAGATCATGACCGCGTCCGGATCGCGCCGCTCGATCTCCGCGGCCGCCCAGGCCAGCACCGGCGCGGTTCCTGCCGCGCGCGGCTCGAGGAAGAGATTGCCCTCGCCGAGCTCCGGGAGCGCCCCGAGGATCGGCTCGGCCAGGTGGGCGCCCGTCAGGATGCGCAGCCGCTCCTGCGGGACCAGGGGCAGGATGCGGTCGATCGTGTCCTGGATCAGCGGTTTGTCAGACCCGAGCTTCAGGAGCTGTTTCGGGCGCGATGGCGTGCTCGCCGGCCAGAACCGTGACCCGATTCCACCCGCGAGGATGACGGTCCACAGATGCGGGTGCGAGTCCCGGCCGGACGCGTCAAACTTCGAAGAGCTCATCGATGCGCGCTAGCAGTTTGTTGGGGCTGAATGGCTTGGTCAGGAAATCCGCGGCGCCGAGCTCGAACGCGCGGCTCCGGTCTGCATCATGACCTTTGGCCGTCAGCATGATCACCGGCGTGGCCTGGCGGTGTTCGAGCTGGCGCGTTTTCTCGAGGACGTCGAGGCCGCTTACGTAGGGCATCATGATGTCGAGAAGAACCAGGTCGATCGGATCCTGGCTGTGCAGGAGCTCGAGCGCGATCTGTCCGTCGGATACCAGCGTGACGCGATACGGCCCGCGCTCGAGCTTGAGCTGGATGATCCTTCCGATGTGGGGCTCGTCGTCCGCCACCAGGATGTGGCGTTGCGTGCCGCCAGTGGCGGAATCCGTCATGAGGGCTCCGGTGTGGGGCTCAGAGAAGCCCCGCGAGATTGTCGCGCTCCCGGCGCAGCGTCCTCAGCAACGGCGCGAAACCGACCCCGCCGCGCAGCACCGCGGCCAGCAGGACCTCGGACGACAACGGCGCGATGACGACCACTCCGACCGCGAACTCCAGCACCGCCGTCGTGAACGCACCCCGGTCCGTCGCGCGGCTCAGCGCGGTGCATGCCGTCGCCAGCCCCGGAATCATCGCCGCGACGGTTTCCGCCGCGAAGCCGTTCGCCGCTCCGACGTCGCGAATCAGCAGGCCGTCGCGCCCGACCAGGAGAAGGTGCTCCACCCCACCGTGCGACTGAATTCCGGCGAGCGCGTCGTCGAGTCGAGTCATCGGGCCGTGCGCGGCGGAACGTGGGCATCGCGCGCCGACGTGCGAGGACGCGGTGCTGCGGACTTCTTCATGCGCGTAGAAGTCCGAAAAACGTAGAGGTACCCCCGTGGTGCGTCAAGTGATGCCGGCCCCGTCACCTTGACGGGCTCCCGGGGCCCGGACTATGGTTAGCGCTCTGAAATTCGCCGTTTATCAGGAGTACTTTCGTGCGCAGTTTTGCCCTCATCGCCGCCATTCCCGCTGCATTCCTGCTCGCGGCGTGCGAGTCGACGAATACCAATCTGGACCCGATGCTGGTGACCGACACCATCGAGCTCGTCACGCCCACGGCCAACAGCACTCTGCCCACGGCGGTGGACATCACCGCCCTCGCGAGGGTCATCGTCGGCGGTCGCTACCCCGAGGAGCTCAACGACGCCGGAGAATGGGACTTCGCGCTGCGCCGCGTAGGCTCGGAACTCCAGTTCGTCCCGGCCGGGAAGATCGGCGTCTTCGATCTCGGCGGTCTCTCGCGCGCGGGAATCACCGAGCCTCTGAACGGCCGTAGCTTCGAATCGGTGACCCAGGCGCCGAAACAGAACACCTTCATCACGGACCGCGGCGTTCCGGTGCGGGTAGGCGAGGTGTACGCCGCCCGCTCGCGGCTGGTCCTGTGCGGCCCGTCGGCGGTCGAGCAGTACGCGAAGCTGCAGCCGCTCGAGGTGGATGCGGCGGCGCAGCGGGTGCGCTTCAGGCTCGTGACCAACTCGCGCTGCGCGGACCAGCGGCTCAGCGAAGAGGACTGAGTGCTCGACCTGCGCTGGATCCGCGAGGAGCCGGATGCGGTCAAGCAGCGGCTCGCCACCCGCGGCAACCCGTCGGAGACATCGAGCTCGATCGACCGCATCCTGGCGCTGGACGAAGAGCGCCGCGCGCTGATCGGCGAGGGCGACGCGCTGAAGGCGCGCCGCAACGCCGTGTCTCAGGAAGTCGGCGTGAGGAAGCGGCGCGGCGAGTCGGCCGATGATGTGATCGGGGAGATGCGAGCGGTGGGCGACCGGATCGGGGAGGTCGACGCGCGCCTCCGGCAGGTGGAGGCCGAGATCGACGACGTGCTCCTCCGTACGCCCAACGTCCCCGACGGGTCGGTGCCGGAGGGAGGCGAAGAGAGCAACGCGATCATGCGGGAGTGGGGGAGTCCGCGCGAGTTCGACTTCGCTCCGCGTCCGCACTGGGAGATCGCGGCTGAGCTGGGGCTTCTCGACCTCGCGGCGGGTGCCAGGGTGGCCGGCAGCGGCTTTCCGGCCTTCAAAGGCCCGGGTGCTCGCCTGCAGCGGGCGCTGGTGAACTGGATGCTCGACCTCCACCGGGAGGAGCATGGCTACACGGAGGTGGCCCCGCCCTTCGTGGTGACGCAGGTATCCATGGCGGGAACGGGGCAGTTCCCGAAGTTCGTGGAAGAGGGGGACGCCTACGAGTTGGCGGCCGACGGGCTGTACCTGGTCCCCACCGCGGAAGTGCCCGTCACCAACTTCCACCGCGAAGAGATGCTCGACGCGGCGCAGCTGCCGATCGCCTACACGGCGTATTCGCCCTGCTTCCGACGCGAGGCGGGCGCGGCGGGAAAGGATACGCGCGGGCTGCTACGGGTCCATCAGTTCGACAAGGTCGAGCTGGTCCGGTTCGAGCGTCCGGAGGATTCGGCCGGGGCTCTGGAGCGGTTGACCGGCCACGCCGAGCGCGTCCTCCAGCTGCTGGGCCTCCCGTATCGTGTGGTGTTGCTCGCCGGAGGGGATCTCGGCTTCTCTTCCACGAAAACCTACGACCTGGAGGTCTGGGCGCCCGGAGTGGGGCGGTGGCTCGAGGTCTCGAGCTGCTCCAACTTCCTCGATTACCAGGCGCGCCGGGCCTCCATCCGCTTCCGCCCCTCGCCCGGGGAAAAGCCCGAGTTCGTGCACACGCTGAACGGCTCCGGGCTCGCGCTGCCGCGCACCACCGTGGCGATCATCGAGAACGGGCAGCAGGCGGACGGCAGCGTAGTCGTTCCCGAGGCGCTCCGGCCTTACGTGGGAACGGACCTCTTCTCGGCCTAGACTCCAAACATGTACCGTCGCTACTGGCCGACCGCCCTGGGGCTGCTCGCCGCGGTGGTGCTCGGCTGGTACCTGCTGTATACGGAGCTCCTGATGCGGGAGATGCGTCGCGACGCGCGCGTTCACTCCAGCATCTATATCGAGATCCTGCGTGGGCTGCAGGATCCCCAGGAGGGCGCGGCCGAGCGGACGCTCCTGAGCCTCAGCCAGACCGTGCAGGACCTGGGAATTCCCATCGTCCTCACCGACCCGGAGGGGATCCCGACGGCCAGCTCGAACACGCCCTTCGACGCGGACGCCAACGACCCCGACGACCAGTTCCTCCTCTACGCCTACGCACAGGAGCTCGGGGAGCGGAACGTCCCGATCACCGAGCCGGGGCTGGGGACGATCTATTACGGCGACCCGCCGCTCGTGCAGCGGATGCGCTATATCCCCTGGCTACAGGTCAGCGTGCTGGCTTCGCTGCTCCTGGCGTCCGCGCTGATGATTCGCCACAACCAGCGGCTGGAGCGGGAGCGGATCTGGGCGACGATCGCGCGCGAGTCCGCGCACCAGATGGCGACGCCTCTCTCGTCCCTCGCCGGCTGGGTGGAGATCCTGCGGCTGCCGAGCGAGGAGCGCGAGGAGATGACCACCCTGCCCGTCGCCGCGGCCGAGATGGAGGCGGACCTGGACCGGCTCGAGAAGGTGGCGCACCGGTTCGAGTGGATCGGCAGGCCGGTGCGGAAGGAGGCGGTGGACGTCCGCGCGCTGTTGAAGACGCTCGAGCGATACGTGCGGATCCGGATGCCGCAGATCGCCCGGGGCGTCGAGCTGCGCGTGGAGACCGCGGACGCGCTCCCTCCGGTGCTGGGCAACGCGGTCCTGCTGGAATGGGCGCTGGAGAACCTGATGAAGAACGCGCTCGACGCGCTGGCGGGCTCCGGGGGCACGATCGACGTCTCGGCCGAGCGAGTCTCGCCCTGGAAGGTCGCGATCCGCGTCCGCGACGACGGCCCCGGTGTGTCGCAGGCGATCCGCAATTCCCTGTTCGAGCCCGGCGTGACCACCAAGAAGGGCGGGTGGGGCGTGGGGCTCTCGCTCGCCCGTCGCATCGTGGAGGACGTGCACAATGGGCGCCTCACCCTTTCGCCGACGGAGAAAGGGGCCATGTTCGTGGCGACCCTTCCCGTGGCGGATCCGAGCACCTGAGCCGAACGGAACGGCAAGTTGTCATCGCTTGAGCGCCTGAATCCCGAGCAGCGCGAGGCCGCGCAGCACTTCGAAGGTCCGCTCCTCGTCCTCGCGGGCGCCGGGTCCGGCAAGACGCGCGTGCTCACCACCCGGATCGCCAACCTGATCGACGAGCATGGGGTCGCCCCCGAGTCGATCCTCGCCCTGACCTTCACCAACAAGTCCGCCGCCGAGATGCGGGAGCGCATCCGAACCCTGCTCGACCGGGACCCGGGCGGCCTGTGGATGGGGACCTTCCACGCCATCGGCGCGCGGATGCTGCGCCGCGACGCCACTCGCCTCGGCTGGACTCCGAACTACCTCATCTACGATTCGGAGGATTCCGAGCGCCTGATCCGCCGGATCATCAAGGATGAGCTGGGGCTCGATCCCAAGCGCTGGAGCCCGAAGGGCGTGCGCGGCGCCATCTCGGCCGCCAAGAACGAGCTCCTCGGCGTTCAGCAGTATCACGAGCACGCAGTGGATGCCTTCCAGAAAACGGTCGCGCAGGTTTACGAGCGGTATCAGCGCGCCCTCCGGGATGCGAACGCGTTCGACTTCGACGATCTACTGGTGAAGCCGGTCGAGCTCCTGATCGCGTTCCCCGAGGTGCTCCGGCGATACCAGCAGCGGTTCCATTTCGTGCTGGTGGACGAGTACCAGGACACGAACCACGCACAGTACGTCTTCCTGAAGCTGATGGCTGGCGAGAAGGCGAACCTGTTCGTGGTGGGCGATGACGACCAGTCCATCTACGGCTGGCGCGGCGCCGACATCCGCAACATCCTCGATTTCGAGAAGGACTTCCCCGCGGCTTCTCTGGTGCGGCTCGAGGAGAACTACCGGTCCACGAAGCGGATCCTGGCAGCGGCGAACCACGTCATCGCCGAGAATGTGAAGCGGAAGGGGAAGACGCTGCGGACGGGGAAGGAAGAGGGCGAGCGGCTGACACTGGTGGAGGTTGGAGACGAAGCGGACGAAGCGGAGTGGATCGTTGCGGAGATCCGCGCCCGCATGACGATGAACCTGGAGCGGAGCGCGCGTGACTTCGTGGTGCTGTACCGCACCAACTCCCAGTCGCGCGCGCTGGAAGAGGCGCTGCGCCGCGAGAGCCTGCCGTACCGCATCGTGGGGGGCGTCCGCTTCTATGAGCGGCGCGAGGTGAAGGACGTGCTGGCCTACGTTCGCCTGGTGGCGAACCCCGCGGACGACGAGGCGTTCCTGCGAATCGTGAACGTCCCGAAACGAGGCATCGGTGACGCCTCGATCGCACGTCTCGCGGAGTGGGCGAGGACGCAGGGCATCCCGCTGCTCGCGGCCGCCGCGCGCGCGGACGAGATCGACTCGCTCCGCGGCGGCTCCGCGCAGCGGCTCCCGGAGCTCGCGGCCCTGGTACAGAAGTTCGCCGCGCTCGCCGATCATGGCATCTCCCTCGCAGAGCTGCTGCGTATGGTGGCGGTGGAGACCGGCCTCGTGGACTCGCTGCGTGAGGAGGGTCCCGAAGGCGACGAGCGCGTAGCCAACGTCGAGGAGCTGATCGCGGGCGGCGCGGATTTGCAGGCGCGGATCGACGAAGGGGATCCCGAGCTGCTGGAGGACATGGAGGACGCCGAGTCCGTGCGCCCGGTGGATCTGTTTCTCGCCCGCGTGGCGCTGATTACCGACGCGGACCAGCATGATCCGAAGGCCGACGCGCTCAGCCTGATGACGCTCCACAACGCCAAGGGTCTGGAGTTTCCCGTCGTCTTCCTCGCCGGTCTCGAGGAGGGACTCTTTCCGCTTTCGCGCGTCTTCGACGAGCCGGACCAGCTCGAGGAGGAGCGAAGGCTCTTCTACGTGGGAATCACCCGCGCGGAAGAGAAGCTGTACCTCACCTTCGCGCGGCGGCGTCGGCGCGGACGCGAGTGGATGGATTCCGCGCCCTCGAGCTTCCTGGAGTCCATCCCCAGGGAGCTGCTCGACCTCCGCCAGTCCGAGCGCATTCGCGACCGCTTCGCGGCCCGGCGTCCCTGGCGCGCCCCCGCGACCTTCAGCCCCTTCGCTCGCCGCAGCGAGCGACTCGGCCTGGATGCGCCGTCGCCGCGGGAGGAAAGTGGCCCGCAGGTGGATTACTCCGAGTCACAGGACCCACCCCGGCTCATCAAAGGAGCCCGCGTCCGCCACCCCCAGTTCGGCTCCGGCACCGTAGTCGAGCTCTCGGGTGCAGGCACCGACGTCCGGGCCACCATCGACTTCGATTCCGTGGGGCGGAAGAAGGTGGTGGTCCGCTACGCGAACCTGCAGTCGGACTGGGAATGAAAAAGAGTCTTCAGTTGCCGGAGGCCCTCACCCGGCTCGCTTTGGGCTCGCCACCCTCCCCCACGGACCGGGGAGGGGAGGGAGTTCCGCTCCGGGTCAGTGTCTACGTGCCCCGATCGCGAAAGCGAAGACGTGCTCAGGGTCAGAGCCGTGCTGGATCTGAGGCCCCTCTCCCAGAATGGGAGAGGGTGGCGCGTCTCAGCGCGCCGGGTGAGGGCCGCCTGAAGACCCGGGTATGGAACGCCAACAGGAGCCTCATAAATGTCCGTCAGTCCTGAAGAAGTAGCACGCATCGCGACGTTGGCCAAGCTTCAGCTCACAGCCGACGAGGCCGTCGAGATGAGCCAGCAGCTCAACTCGATCCTGGGGCACATGGACGCCCTCTCGAAGGTGGACGTCGCGGGTGCTCCGGCGGTCGCGAGCGTTACGGACACGGCTGCGCCGGTCCGCCGAGACGCGATCGCGCCGGATGTGCTCGCGCGAGACGCGGCCGACGGCGCGCCCGATTGGCGAGAGGGGTTCTTCGTGGTGCCTCGCCTCGCAGCGCTGGACGCGGACGCTCTGGCGGTTGAGGGCGGCTCGGCATGAGTGACTCTCTTTTCGCCCGCCCGCTCGCGGAGCTCAGCGCCGCCACCCGGGGCGGCGACCTCCGCTCCGATGACCTGCTGGAGGCGTCCGGGGCCGCACTCGCGGCCGCCGACCAGGGCGCGGAGCCCGTGCACGCCTTCCTCGCCTTCGAACCGGACCGCGGACGCGGCACGGTGCCCGGGGTCGCGGAGCAGACCGGAGCACTCGCGGGAATCCCGATCGCGGTGAAGGACAACATCTCCACGAGCGATTTCCCCACCACGTGCGGGTCGCGCATCCTGGAGGGCTACCGTCCACCCTTCGACGCGACCGTCGTGAAGCGGTTGCGGCAGGCGGGGGCCGTGATCGTAGGGAAGACGAACCTGGATGAGTTCGGGATGGGCTCGTCGACCGAGCATTCCGCTTACGGCTTGACCCGGAACCCACTGGACCGTTCACGCGTCCCGGGCGGTAGCTCCGGCGGCTCCGCCGCGGCGGTGGCCGCCGGGATCGTACCGGCGGCGCTCGGCTCGGAGACCGGTGGATCTGTGCGCCAGCCCGCGGCCTTCTGTGGGATCGTTGGCGTGAAGCCTACCTATGGCCGCGTTTCGCGCTACGGCCTGGTGGCGTTCGCCTCCTCGCTGGATCACGTCGCCGTGTTCGGCCGCCGCGTCGCAGACGCCGCGCTACTGCTCGACACCATCGCCGGGCACGATCCGCTCGACTCCACGTCGGCGGTCCGACCCTCGCTCGACCTGGCTGATCTCGACGGCGGTGTAGAGGGGATGGTGATCGGGGTGCCCGAGGAGTACTTCCCGCATACACTGGATACTCGCATCGCGAAGCTCTGCCGCGCGGCGCTTCGCCGCCTGGAGGCCCTCGGGGCGGAGGTGCGCGAGGTCTCGCTGCCGAACACCGCGCACGCGATCCCCACGTACTACATCATCGCTCCCGCCGAAGCGTCCTCGAACCTTGCCCGCTACGACGGCGTCCGCTACGGGCGGCGCACGCGCGATGCCGGCAGCCTGCAGGAGCTCTATGAGCGCACCCGTGCTCTGTTCGGCGAGGAGGTGAAGCGTCGCATCATGCTGGGGACCTACGTCCTTTCCGCTGGATACTACGACGCCTACTACGCCCAGGCTCAGCGCGTCCGCGGGTTGATCGCACAGGACTTCCGCTACGTCTTCGACTCCGGCGTAGACGCGATCTTCACTCCGACCACGCCGACACCTGCATTCCGGATCGGGGAGCACACGGCAGACCCGTACGAGATGTACCTGTCCGACGTCTTCACGGTCACTGCCAACCTCGCCGGGATACCCGCCATGTCCCTTCCCATCGGCGCGGTGGACGGGCTGCCCGTAGGAGGGCAGCTACTCGCCCGGCACTGGGAAGAGGCGAAGATGCTGCGTGTGGCGCGGGCGCTGGAGACGGCGATCAGAATGACGAATGGTGAACGATGATTCAACGGATATAGGAGCTTCGTAGCCTCACTCCCGTAAGCCAGGCCGGAGTAATTTCGTCCCACTCATCATTCATCATTCATCATCCGCTTATGTTCGAGCCCGTCATCGGACTTGAGATCCACGTCCAGCTGAAGACCGCCACGAAGATGTTCTGCGGAAACGCGGCGGAGTACGGTGCGTTGCCGAACACGCACGTGTGCCCGGTCTGCCTGGGGCTGCCGGGCGCGCTGCCGGTCATCAACGAGCACGCGGTGAGGCTCGGCGCGCGTGCGGCGCTGGGCGTTCACTGCGAGGTGCACGAGGAGTCGATCTTCGCGAGGAAGAACTACTTTTACCCGGACCTGCCCAAGGGCTACCAGATCACGCAGTTCGATCGGCCGATCGCGACGAACGGCTGGCTGGATGTCCCCGGCGAGGGCGTGCCGACGCGAGTTCGCATTCGGCGGATCCACCTGGAGGAGGACGCGGGCAAGTCGTTGCACGACCGGATCCCGGGGGCGACCGCGGTCGATCTGAACCGTGCCGGGACTCCGCTGGTGGAGATCGTGACGGAGCCGGACATCCGTTCTCCCGCCGAGGCGCGCGCCTTCCTGGTCCAGCTCAAGCGGGCGCTGGAGTACCTCGAGGTGAGCGATTGCAACATGGAGGAGGGAAGCCTGCGCGTCGACGCCAACGTCTCCATCCGCCTGCCAGGGGAAGATCTCGGCCCGAAGACGGAGGTGAAGAACATGAACTCCTTCAGCAACGTCGAGCGGGCGATCCACTTCGAGATCGGGCGGCAGATCGGGCTGCGGGAACGGGGCGGGGCGGTCGAGCACCAGACGATGCTCTGGGACGCGGGTCGGGGGGAGGCGCGCCCGATGCGCTCCAAGGAGGAGTCGCACGACTACCGCTACTTCCCGGAGCCGGACCTTCCGCCGCTGCGCCTCGACTCGGGGCGCATCGGGGAGCTGCGGGAGGCGCTGCCTGAGATGCCGTGGGCGCGCCAGGCCCGCTTCGGGAGCGAGCACAAGCTGTCCACGAAGCACGCCGAGCTTCTCACCGCCTCCCGGCCGCTCGCGGACTACTACGAAGCCGTCGTGAGCGCGGGTGTGGAGTCGCAGGAGGCGGCGAATTGGGTGATGGGTGACGTGCTCGCCGCGGTCAATGCTGGCACCGGCTCCATCGACGATTTCGCGATCCGTCCCGCTCCTCTCGCGGAGCTGCTGTCGCTGCTTTCGGCGGGTACCATAACGCGGCCCGTGGCTCGTCAGGTATTCGCCCGGATGGCGCAGAGCGGGAAGTCCGCGCGGTCGATCGTGGATGAGGAAGGGCTGGCGCAGGTCCGCGATGACGACGCGCTGCAGCGCTGGGTCGCAGAGGTGATCGCAGAGAGCCCGGGAGAGGTGGAGCGCTTCCGTGGCGGCGATGCCAAGCTGATGGGGTTCTTTGTGGGGAAGGTGATGAAGCTGTCGGGCGGAAAGGCGGACCCGAAGCAGGTCAACACCGTCATACGCGAGAAGCTGAACGGCTGATCGTCAGGTCGATCCGTTCTGACGGCCCCAGTACCCAAAAGGGATCTCGGGGAGCGGGAAGAAGTCGTTGGCCAGCTCATCCAGCACTTCAGGCGTGCGGAACGCTCCCTCCCGCAGCGCCATGCGGCGAAGCTTCTTCGACAGGCCCAGGTTCTCCTCGCCGATCGGATCCAGCCCCGCCGCGACGGCCTCACCGCGCCGCCGGAGGTAGTCGATCACATAGTCGAACGATCGCACCACATATCCCTCCACCACCTGGTCCTGGAGCGTCCATCGGGAGTTCTGCAGCATGGTCCCGAAGATGTTCTGCCACCGGTCGTTGTCCTGGAAGCGGATCATCCCCCGGAAGATCCGCCGGTTCGTCTGGAAGGAGAAGAGCGTCGAGGAGAGCACGCCGTCGAACAGCGAGTCGGCGGCGGCATGGTCGTGGTCCATGACGACGTGGCGGGCCAGCGCGGTGTAGGTTTCACCGAGCTGGATGTCCATCCGGTGCTCCCAGTAGGAGTGCCCCAGGGCCTTCGTCGAGGAGGTGAGCAGGAGCTGCCGCGGGACGAAGGTGTTGTGCGCTACGGTGTCCGCGGCGAGGTGGGCCAGGTAGCCGAGGCCCACCGCGCGGAGGCGATCAGTGTCCGCCGAGTGGAAGATCTCCTCGCCGATGTGCCAGTTGTGGCAGTGGCGCCCCTCGGGGACGTACTTCTTGGCGAGGGAGATGTCCGCCGCGACGGACCCGTACAGGAAATCGTACGGGTACGCCGTCAGCAGCGATTGTATGCCAGCCGGGAGAAGAGAGAGCGACTGCAGCACGCCCTGTCCCAGGTAGACGTGCGTTGCCGGTCCCCAGGCCCAGGCGGGGTCGGGGAGGAGGAGGAGCGCCGCGCAGCAGAGCAGCAGGGCCCAGACGACCCGCATTACATTCCGAGTTTCCGTCGCGTCCGCCGAACGCCCTTGGTGAGGTCCTTCGCCTGTGCCTGGATCAGGTCCTGGAGCTCCTCGCGTGCCTCCCGGAGGATGTCGGAAACCTCGGTGCGGAACTCCCCCAGCAGCTCTCGTCCCGCCGTGATCACCTCGGTCGTGATCTCGCCGGTCGCGGCGCGCCCGCTACGCACCCCCCCACGGACCTGCGAGTAGCTCCGCCGCATCTGCTTCTTGAACGGCTTGACCTGCCGCAGCACCCGCTGCTTCGGGGTCCGCTCCGGCTGGAGCAGCAGGGTGGCTCCGATCCCCAGCACGGTACCGACCGCGAAAGCGGTGAGGAAATCCACGGTGTCTTGACGAGGCATCTAACTCCTCCGGGTTCAGGGGCTGCGCACGGGCTCGTGCGCGGTGGCCGGATACTCTTTCGATGACTGGGCTTTCGGCCCCGCCGTTGCGAATTCCAGGCCGTGGTCAGGGGGTAGAACGCGGCGCGCGCGGCAGCTCGTCACCGAGCTCGCGCGCCAGTCCCACTACGCGAGTGACAGGAATCGTCATCACGATCCCCGTCCCGCCGTTGTGGAAGTCACCGCAGATCTCCTGCAGAAGCGCGATCACCGCATCGACCTTCTCGTCGCGGATGACGCTGAAGATCGTCTGGTTCTGCGGGCGCGAACGAGAAGCCAGCGCCTCCAGTCCCGCGAAGATCGGGATGTCGTGGGAGAGCACGCGCCCC
>JAHWJV010000529.1 GCA_019348265.1 Gemmatimonadota bacterium | reverse complement strand
AGACCCCCTCACGCTCCTCCCCGTCAATGGTGCAGCTGGTGCGGTATGCACCGAGCAGTCGCCAGTCGAAGTCCGGCTCGTTCGCCAGCGGGAGGCGGAAGCCGCCGGACGGCGGCGTAGCGCCGCGCCAGCCGATCGCACCCAGTGTGCGCTGCATCTCCAGCACGGTGCGGGCGAGCGCCTGCGGTGTACCGCGCTCCACTGGCACCCAGACCTCAGCCCCCAACGGCGTGTGGAATCGAAGCGAAGCCATCTTTGACCTCCAGTGAATTATCTTGTGAATGTCGAACCGGGCCGCGGTCGCGGCCTGGTCTCCCCCGCCCTACGCCCACCCTTTTCTCAGCGCGTCAGCGCCTAAGCGAGATCGCCGTGCTCCAGGAAGCTGTAGTAGCGCTCTGCCTCCCCAAGGATGATGTGGTCGGCCACGTTGATACCGAGCAGCTCGCCGGCGTTGCGCAGCTGACGGGTGATCGCCCGATCCTCAGCGGAGGGTGACGGTTCCCCGCTCGGGTGGTTGTGCGCGAGGATGACCGATGCGGAGCTCGCGAGGATCGCGGGCTTGAAGACTTCGCGAGGGTGGACGAGCGAGGCATCGAGGGTGCCGACCGTTACTGTATGGAGCCCGATCGCACGGTGCTGCGTGTTCAGGAGGAGCACGACAAAGTGCTCTCGGTCGGCACCATCCAGGTACGCGTGCAGGATGCCGGCGGCGACGGATGGCGTGCTCACGTGCTTCCTCTCGGCGGCCT
Source organism: Gemmatimonadota bacterium (assembly GCA_019348265.1). GTDB lineage: Bacteria > Gemmatimonadota > Gemmatimonadetes > Longimicrobiales > Longimicrobiaceae > JAHWJV01. The sequence goes on along the minus strand of JAHWJV010000529.1, from coordinate 1,908 downwards.
GGCTGCCATCGCGCACCAGCTTGACCTGATAGATCGGGATGCGGTACATCGTTTCCTCGTGCGGATTGGGGTTGATGCGACCTGCTTGATCACCCCTCCCTCTTCTCCGCTGCTGCTAGCTGCCGCCGCGATGGATGCGCCCTACGCGAATGCCCAAGCCTCCAGAACAAAACTGCCCCGGCTGCACAGGCAGCCGGGGCGGTTCGGTTGATGAACTGAGAGTCAATTGCGCCGCTGGGTGGCCGCGGCGACGAGCCCAGCGAGTACCCGCCCCTTGATATCGGCGAGACGACCATCGAGGAGCGCGCCGGCCCGGGATCCTCGGACCCGCCAGAGCGATGCTTCGTGGTCGAGGCTCTGCACCAGGCCGTTGAGCGCCTCCCAGGCGGAGAAGTCGCCCGAGTGGCCGGCACCGTCGGTCCACAGCTGCGTGAGCCGCGCCCGCCGGGCCTGGATACGCTGCCGAACCAGCTCCTGGCCGACTGTCAGGCCGGACTGCTCGAGTGACGCCGGCACCGGCGCGGCGGCGTCTAGCACGAGCCGTCGGAAGAGCGCGGTGTCCAGGTGGTGCTGCTTCAGGGCCCGGTACTGCTGTGCGGCCGTCTCGTATCGCTCGATCAGCGCACCCCCGAGCTGCCGGGCCGCCTCGACGGTCTTCGCTTCCACGGACGCCGTATGCCGCACGCCGAGTGCTCGGCTGCGGCCCTCGAGTGCCAGCGAGAGCGTGTTGGCGCAGACGACCCGAATAGGGGTCTCCTGAACCACCACCCGGCGCTGGCCGGAGTGGTTGTTGGAGATCAACCCGAACGGGACCACCTCGTCGGCAAAGACCTCCTGGACTGCGGGCGATTCAACCTTGAAGCGGACGAGCATCCACACGTCGCGGCCGCCACGGAGGCTTCCGCCAGTCTCGAGCGTAGCAAGGCCGGCATCCAGCAGTGGCTCCAGGATCTCGAATGCGTCGCGGTTCTGGAGCGGCTGGTAACGCTTGGAGACAATCCCGAGCACCTCCTCCCGATCCGTGCGCACGGTAGCGCAGGCGTTCTCCACCTGCCGGTACTCCGACGCCTCAGGCCGGCCTGTGTTGCGCTGAGGACGTGTGAAGAGTGGACGGACCTCCACCTCGAAGTCGAGGCCGCCCAGGCGAAGGGCATCGTGCAGCGAGGGAGCCGCGTCCAGTAAGGTGCCCTCCCTGTGCCAGGGAGTGTTGCGAACCGAAAACACCGCGCCAGTGCCGTCAGTCAATCGATCGAGTTCATGCGCCAAGGGGACCTCTGGAGGAAGCGAGTGGATGCCTGCCCCGGCCGGGGCAACGTGTACCCCGTCCTTTTCTCATCCGCGCCTGCTAGCCGCCAGCGTTCCGCCCTCGGATCCACAACCTCCTTGCGGAGCCCTTCGAGGTAGCTGGTCTTGCCGATGCGAGGGAAGCGCGGATGGGTGGCTTCGAAGCGGCCTCCTGCGGTGGAGATCCGCACCCGAGCCGGGTAGAGGAAGAGCGTGGCCGGGATGCCGCAGGCGCCGGCCGGCATGGGAAGCGCCCCAGCTCGGGTCTTACCAGCGCGCCGGAAGCCCCAAGGCTTCATTGCCGGATGCATGAAAGGGCGCCTGGGTTCAGGCGCCCTTCATCGAAGGGTTCCACTTGGCGCAGGGGAGGAGCTCGCCCGCTCGACCTGGAAAGATTTTCTTACAATGTGCAAGACCTTCGTGCGTCAGATCATTTCCGACGCTGTACCCCGTAGTACTTCGGACAATGCGAATTCTTCGACATTCTCTACATCAGGCGGAACCTCTCGCCAGGAACCCAAGAAGTTGCCGAATTCATACTCTGCCTGATGTACAGCATCTTCCGCGTCATGGTGCCACGTATCGCCAGTAAATTCGCCTTGCCGATTGTAGTGGATCAGGGAC
>JAHWJV010000528.1 GCA_019348265.1 Gemmatimonadota bacterium | reverse complement strand
CTGCCGAAGATCCGTGAGGCGGTTCAGTAGCTCGGAGTCGCGGTGGTTTCGACGAGCACCGCGGGAATCGTGCTCTCCCCGACTGTCGGAGCGGTCCTCATGTCGCTCAGCACCGTCATCGTGGCGATGCTGCTGCGCCGCTCACCGATGGATCGCTGAAACTCTCCATCACGAACCCCGGGTACCGATGAAGCGCCTTGATCCTCACCCCCATCGCTCGCTCCGCGCAGCGGGCGTCCTCCTGGCTGTCATCGCCACCGCGACGAGCCTGTTCGCCCACGATTTCTGGCTCGTGCCCGACGCGTTCCGCGTCACGCCCGGCGGGTGGATCGAGGTGCGCGGGCAGACCAGCAGCCGGTTTCCGACGAGCGAGTCCGCGGTCGCGCTGGACCGCGTGGCCGACGCCCGCGTGATCTCCGCGACCAGCCAGGAGGCGATCCGCGACCTCTCGCATTCCGGCACGTCACTGGTCCTTCGCAGCCGGCCGACGCAGCCCGGCCAGCGGATCATCGCGGTGACGCTGCACCCGCGCTCCGTGCGGGAATCCGCGGAATCGTTCCGGCGCTACCTGGAACTGGAAGGTGCGCCGGAGGCGCTGGAGCGCTACGAGCGGGAGGGACGGCTCCCGCGCAGCGACAGCCTGACCCGCCGCTACGCCAAGTACGCCAAAACGCTGGTGGAGGTCGGAACGGGCGGCCCTCGGGCGTACGGGCGCGTGGTGGGGCACCCGCTGGAGTTCGTGCCGCTGTCCGATCCCACGACGCTCCGGCTGCAGGACTCACTCGCCGTGCGCCTCCTGTACCGCGGCCGTCCCCTGACCCGTGCGCGGCTGCACGCGGGCGTGGCGCCCCGGGGCGGGGACGCGCGGCTCGCCGGCGAGGAGCCGCACCTGGTGACCGACGAGAACGGGGTAGTTCGCGTGTTCATCCACCAGGTCGGCATTTGGAATGTCCGCTCCCTCCAGATCGTGCCGGCGGACCCGGGGTCCGGGGCTGACTGGGACGCGCACTGGGCGACCATGGTCTTCGAGGTCACCCAGCGGGGCACGGGCACGGCCGTGGCGCAGCCCCCACGGGCGCCTGCTGCACGTTCCGACTCAGCGAATGCGGCGGCCGTGGTCGACCGCTTCCACGAGGCGCTCGCCGAAGCTGACAGTGCGGCCGCGCTCGCGCTCCTCGCCCCGGACGCCACCATCCTGGAAAGCGGCGGCATGGAAAGCCGCGCCGAGTACCGGGGACATCACCTGCCCGGTGACATCGAGTTCGCGCGGGCGGTGCGCAGACAGCGGACCCCGGTCCGGGTGACCGTGCGAGGCGACGTGGCCTGGGCGATCTCGACTAGCACCACGCAGGGGGAGTTCCGTGGCCGCCAGATCAATTCCGCCGGCGCGGAGTTGATGGTCCTCACCCGCAGTGGCACGGGGTGGCTGATCGCCGCGATACACTGGTCGTCGCGCGCACGCCGGTAGCAGGAGTTCGAGCCTCCGCGCGTACGCGGGGCGTGCCGGGCAGTCGCGGCACCGCGAGGGCGACATCTCCCCATACGAGTTCCAGCGCCTTTGGGGGGAAACGCGGTGCGAGACCATGCTGGTGAATTTCACGATCCTTGCGGCGGGTGACCGCGATGGCGCGCGGAGCAGAAGCGGCCGCGGGCGGTGCCGATGAGTGCGGAGATGGCAACGACGCCGGAGCCGCGGTGCATCCGGCGCCCTGGCCAACAACAAAGTGATCGGGGTGATGATGACAACGCTTTCGCTGGAATGGCGGCGCGCGCTGGACACGCGCACCCAACTGCTCCTGTTTCTGCTGACGGGAGCCGCGCTGTGGCAGATGGCCGCACCCGGCGACCTGATGGCCCACGGCGTGGCGTCCGGCGACCAGGGTTACATCCAGGAGAGCTCGGGAGTGCTGCTGGTGCCGTTCGCGTACCTCGGCGCCAAGCACATGGTTACCGGCTACGACCACCTGCTCTTCCTGTTGGGGGTCATCTTCTTCCTGTACCGGCTGAAGGACATTGGCGTTTACGTGTCGCTGTTCGCCATCGGGCACTCCACCACGCTGCTGCTGGGCGTGCTGGCCGAAGTACGGGTGAGCTCCTACATCGTCGACGCGATCATCGGCTTGTCGGTCGTCTACAAGGCACTCGACAAGCTGGGCGCCTTCAGGGCATGGTTCGGCTTCCAGCCGAACACCCGCGCGGCGACGCTCATCTTCGGGTTCTTCCACGGGTTCGGGCTCGCGACCAAGATCCTGGAATTCGAGATGTCGCCGGACGGCCTGATCCCCAACCTGATCGCGTTCAACGTCGGCGTGGAGATCGGGCAGCTCCTGGCGCTCAGCACCATCCTGATCGCGATGAGCTTCTGGCGCCGCACCGACAGCTTCGCCAAACACGCCTACACCGCCAACTTTGCGATCATGACCGCCGGCTTCGTGCTGATGGGCTACCAGCTCACGGGCTTCTTCGTCACAGCGAACGGCTGAGACCTCGCATGTACAACGCAGACGTACCTCCCAGGAGCGAGCTGCCCACTTCGCGCGCGCTGCTCAGGTCCACGGCGATCGCCGCCGTGGTCGCGCTCATCCTGCTGGTCACGGTCGTGCTGCCGGCCGAGTACGGCATCGACCCGACCCGCGTCGGCCGCGTGCTGGGGCTGACGCACATGGGCGA
>JAHWJV010000527.1 GCA_019348265.1 Gemmatimonadota bacterium | reverse complement strand
GTCGCGAAGCCCGCGCGGTAAACCCCGTTGTTCACATCCCGATAAACCAGCTCGTTGAGCTCGTCGATCTCGGCTCTGAGCTCCTCCGGGTAGAGGTCCGGCGCGCCCTCGCGATGGAAGGCGCGGAACTCCGTCTCGAAGTCGATCGTGATGTCGGGGTAGTTGTTCGTGACCAGCCGGGCAGTGACCCGGTCCCAGATGCAGGGAACGGTGTAGCGTCCGCTGTACCCGGGGTCGGTTCGCAGATAAGCCTCCGAAAGTAGCTCGAAGGCGCAGATCGGGTCGGCGCCATGGTCCGGTCCCTTACGGAACGCCCAGCCGCGCTCGTCCCGGATCGGATCGACGACCGACATCGAGACGACGTCTTCCAGCCCCAGCAGGCGCCGCACGATGATCGCGCGGTGCGCCCACGGACAGGCGAGCGAAACATACAGATGGTAGCGTCCCGCTTCCGCCGGGAAGCCGGACGAGCCGTCGGCCGTGATACGGTCGCGGATCCTGTACTCCTGGCGGACGAAGGCGCCTTTCGCGTTCGTCTCCGATGGGAACTGCGCTTCCGCGGACATCCGCTACCTCCGCAATCGGCCGCCGCAGCCGCGTAATAACAGAATGGACCGGCCGCGGCGAAGCGCCGCCGGGCCACGAAAGTCCGCGCAGCGCCGACCGCGCGGGGGGGTCAAGCGCTGGTGACGACGGTGCTCTTGACGATCTTTCCCTTCCGGACCAGCGCGTAGCCGCTGTGCCTGCCGAGCTTTTTCCAGGTATTCGAAGGGTTCTCGAACGCCCAGAGCTCGTCGCCCTCCTTGGCCTCGTTCCTGAGCTTCTCCCATGCCATCCGGATTCGCATGGCGGCCATTCCGGGCAGGTTCCGGTGCTGCGCGGTCGGCGCATTCTGCACCCGTTGCGTGAGCCATTCCGATGGGATCTTCATGGTGCGGCCGGTCTGCAGCAGGGAAAGATCGCGGTGCACGGGCCGAAGGGTGGAAGACGGCTGCCCGAAGTGTACGGCGCGAAGCGGCCCCGCGACAAGGGAGTACGCCGCACAGCCGCTCCTTGAGGCGGGTTACGGTGAGCCCTATCTTGTCCGCGCTCATGACCCCGCGAACCCTCCGTCTCGCCGCGCTCATCCCGCTGCTGCTCCTGCTTCCGGGGTGCGGGGACGCAGAGCGTGCCGGTGCCTCGAGGCCCGAGCTGCGCTGGGGCGGAGATGCGGAGGGCGGCGCACCCTTCGTGGAAGCGGACCCCTCCGACCCAGATGTGGTGCGCGGCTTCGACGTGGAGATCGCGGCGATGATCGCCCGCGGCCTGGGTCGGGAACCGCGCTTCGTCCAGGTCGCCTGGGCCTCGATCCCGCAGTCGGTGGCGCGTGGCGACTTCGAGGTGGGGCTCTCCGGCCTCGAAGACCGGCCCGAGCTGCGGGCGCGCCACGCGGTCACCCTCCCCTACTTCGAGTTTTACGAGGTGCTCGCGGTTCGACCCGCGGACCGCGAACGCTTCCGCACCCTCGCGGATCTCGCCGGGAGACGAGTGGGGACGCTCGGCGGCACCACCGCGTATGACATCCTGCTCGATGAGCGGGACCGATCCGGTCTGATTCCCGTCTCCTACGACGACGACGTACACCCGTACACGGATCTGATCGCCGGTCGCGTCGACGCGGTTCTCCTCGACAACGTCATCGCCGACCGCTCGCTCCGCCGGACGGGTGGCTTCGTGATTCATCCGGAGCCGGTGGCGACCGGCCACTACGTGGCGATCTTCGCCCGGTCCAACACCGCGCTGCGCGACTCCGCGAACGCGATCCTGCGCCAGCGCATGCTCGACGGATCACTGGAGAAGACCTTCCGCGCCTGGGGAGTCTGGGACGATCGGCAGGCGGCCTACTACCAGCGCGTTCTCGCCGAGTCGCCCGAGGCGAGCACCGCCGGTCCTGCCCGAAACCGGGCTCTCCAGGCCTACCTCCCCGCGCTGGGTCGCGCGGCCGGCATCACCCTGCTCCTCTCGGTGCTGGCGATGGCCTTCGCGGTCGCTCTCGGCGCCGCCGTGGCGGCGGGGCGCGTGTACGGCCCTCCCGCCCTTCGGGCGGCGCTCGGGGTTGTCGTGGAGGTCATGCGGGGCCCTCCGGTGCTGCTGCAGCGATGCGTGATCTACTCCGGTCTGTCCGGGGTGGGGCGCCTCCCCGGGCGTCGGGGCCGCGGCGGGGGGCGGCGGGGCCCCGGCGGCGGGGGGGGCCGCGGCGCGGCCCCCCCCGCCCCCCCGGCCCGGCGGCGCCGCCGCGCCCGCGCCCCCCCGCGCCGGGGCGGGGGGGGGGGGGCCGGCCGCGCCGCCCGCAGCGCTGGGAGCTCGGGTGGCGGTGTCGGGCGCAGTGGCGCAACCGGCCAGCCAGAATACAAGTGCAAGGCCGGCGGCGTGAATGGCTCGTCTCATCTGAAGTCGTTCTTCCATTGGCGGATGGCGGCGAACACGGCGACGTCATCCTGTTGGCTGGCGCCGTTGAAGGCGTGCGCGGCCTGTGCCACGGCGGGTTGCCGCGTGCGCAGGAACGGGTTGATCCGCTTTTCCAGCCCGATGGTGGAGGGCAGGGTCGGCAGACCTTTGGCGCGCAGTTCTTCGCAGCGCTGCAGGTAATGAATCAGTTCGGTGTTGCCGGGTTCCACGGCGCGGGCGAACT
>JAHWJV010000526.1 GCA_019348265.1 Gemmatimonadota bacterium | reverse complement strand
GATGGCGAAGTGGTTGCGCGGGCCGCGGATATCCAGCAGCTCACCCGGCCGCAGGCTGGTGTGCACGAGTGTCGAGCCGCCGCGGCCGGCCGGCTCGCGCAGTACGGCGACGCGGTAGTGGTTTCGGTCGCGCGTGTCGCCGCACAGGGAGTACTGCCGCACCACGCCCCCGGGAAGGTGCAGGTCGAGGTGCGCGCCGGGCTCCCACGCGGGGAGCTGTCTGCCTGCGGGATCGACGAGGACGAGCTCCCCGGCGGCTACCCGGTGCGGGCGCGCCAGCTGCTGGTGCAGGCGCGCCAGCTGGCCGGCGTGCTGCAGCTGGCCGGCGAGGACCTCGGCGGCGCCCTCGACACCCGCGAGGCCGCCGGGCGCGAGGCCGCCCTGCGCGAGCTGGGCCGCGTCGTCCGCCGCGCCCACGTGGCGGCCTACAACGCCTACGGTCAGCCAGGATGAGCCTGCTGCTCACGGTCACCGGTCGCGACCACCCCGGCGTGACGGCGGCGCTGTTCGACGTCCTGGCCGACCACGGCGCCGTGCCGACGGCCATGCCGGCCGGTGAGCTCGGCTCTTGATTGGCCCGCGTTGTGAAAGACCCCCTCCCGCGTCAGTGGGAGGGGGTCTCTTTGCCAGGGGGGTCCGCACAGCGGCTCCCAAGCCGGTGTGGACCACGCACAGAATGCCAGGCTTCATCCATGATCGAGAACCTCTGGTACAAAAACACGGTCGTCTACAGCCTGGACCTGGAGAGCTTCATGGACGGCGACGGCGACGGCGTCGGCGACTTCGAGGGGCTCACGAAGCGCATGGATTACCTGCAGTCGCTAGGCGTGGAGACGCTCTGGCTCGCCCCCTTTCAGCGCTCCCCCAACCGGGACAACGGCTACGACATCTCGGACTTCTACGCGGTGGACCCGAGGCACGGGACGGCGGGTGACTTCGTGGAGTTCATGCACCAGGCGAACGGCCGCGGAATGCGGGTGATCATCGATCTGGTGGTGAACCACACTTCCGACCGCCACGAATGGTTCCGCGACGCCTGCTCCTCGCCGGACGCGCGGCACCGGGACTGGTACGTCTGGTCGAAGAAGCGACCCTCCGACTGGAACAAGGGGATGGTGTTCCCCGGCGTGCAGGAGTCCACCTGGAGCTACTCCGAGGAGGCCCGTGCCTACTACTACCACCGCTTCTACGAGCACCAGCCGGACCTCAACATGGACAACCCCGCGGTGCGCGCGGAGGTCCGGCGCATCATGGGCTACTGGCTGGAGCTAGGGGTGGCCGGCTTCCGCGTCGACGCGGTCCCCTTTCTCATCGAGAGCACCGTGCCGGGCCAGGCGCAGGGAAAGATGCACTTCGAGTATCTCTCGGACATCCGGTCGCAACTGCAGTGGCAGCGTGGCGACGCCATCCTGCTGGGTGAGGCGAACGTGCTTCCCAAGGAGAGCAAGAAGTACTTCGAGGGAACCGGGACGGGCGGGATCCAGATGATGTTCAACTTCTGGGTCAACCAGCACCTGTTCTACGCGTTGGCCACCGCGGACGTGAGACCGCTGGCGAAGGCGCTGCGCGACACGCGTAGCATCCCGGAGACGGCGCAGTGGGGGCACTTCCTCCGCAACCACGACGAGCTGGATCTCGGGCGTCTCACCAAGGAGCAGCGCGCCCGCGTGTTCGCCCGCTTCGGTCCCGAGAAGGAGATGCAGCTCTACGACCGCGGGATCCGGCGGCGGCTGGCCTCGATGCTCGGGGACCGCTCGGAGATCGAGCTCGCGTACAGCCTGCTCTTCTCTCTGCCCGGAACCCCCGTATTGCGCTACGGCGACGAGATCGGGATGGGAGACGACCTGTCGCTGAACGAGCGCGATGCCGTGCGGACGCCGATGCAGTGGGCGAACGAGCCGAACGGCGGGTTCACCACGGCCGAGAAGCCGTACCTCCCGGTGATCTCGGACGCGGTGTGGGGCTACCAGCAGGTGAACGTGCAGTCGCAGCGACGCCGCCCCGGCTCGTTACTGCAGTGGACCGCCCGCATGATCCGGCTGCGCACCGAGTGTCCGGAGATCGGATGGGGAAGCTGGGAGATCCTGCCGACCGGGTGCCCGCAGGCGCTGGCCATGCGCTACGACTGGCGCGGAAACTCGATCCTCGTCGTCCACAACTTCGACGAGCGCCCGCACGAGCTCCGCATTCGCGCTGCCGTCCCGGGCGAGGAGCGGCTGACCGACCTGCTGGAGGAGGACGAAATCCGCAGCGGCAAGAGCGGCGAGCACCGCCTCGCCCTTCCGGCCCATGGGTATCGCTGGTTCCGGGTCGGAGGGCTGAATTATCCGCTGAATCGGGTGAGGGGATAGAACAGGGGACAGGGAATAGGGAACAGCGGAAAGCGGGAGGGGAGAGGAAGAGGCACGCCGTCCCACGTCTATCCCGCTGTTCCCTGTTCTCTATTCCCTGTTCCTATCCGCTCGATCCGCAGGGTGGGATCCGGTGCCAGCTCAGCGAGGCCGTTTTGGGCGCGGACGCCGCCGCGTTCTCGGATCGAGGCGAGGAGCTGGCGGTTCTTCTGGATGGCGGCTTGGTCGCGGAAGGGGCGGACGTGGTGGAGGTGCAACACGACGCCGCGGTGACCGGCCTGGATCCCGCGTATGCCGGCTATTTCGATGCCGAAACCGATAAATAGCAA
>JAHWJV010000525.1 GCA_019348265.1 Gemmatimonadota bacterium | reverse complement strand
CGGCGGTACCGGGCATTGGAGCAGCCGGGTCGTCTTTGGCGCCGCGGCCCTCGGGGGCATGCGTCAAGAGCGGGCCGACGAGTTGCTCCCGGTCCTGGACGAGTTCGGCGTCAACCACTTGGACGTGGCGGCGTCGTACGGTGATGCCGAGCTGCGGCTGGCGCCTTGGCTGGCAGGTCGGCGGGACGACTTCTTCCTAGCGACGAAGACGGGAGAGCGGACCGGGGCGGCCGCGCGCGCCGAGATTTCCTGCGCATCCACCCGGCCGGTGACTGTCACCAGCAACAATGCCATCAATATCGTTCTCATCGTCTCCTGGCCTCAGGATTGTGAGACGCGGACCACGCGCTCCAGCACCGCGATCTTGTCGTGGTACATGGACGACAGGAGTATGGGAAGATCGGCGCTCCCGGGATCGGCCTCCAGGGCGGCACGCGCCTCGCGAATCGCGGCATCCATGAGGCGGAGGTTCTCCTCAACGATGCGCACCGTCTGCGGGGAGAGGTGCTCCTTGCGCGTTTTCAGCACGGCTTCCAGATCGGCGGCAGTACGCAGGTACCCAGCTTCCGCTTGTCGGAAGGCCGCGAGAGCGGCCGGGAGAGGACGTGCCGGCGACGCGGCGCCAAAAGGCACCGATTCCACCAGGGCGATCGGGGCCCGCGTTGGGAGCGCATTCGGGGCTCGTGACCGGGAGACCATCATCGTGAGCGCGGACGAGAGAGCGATCAACACGAGAGCCGCAGCCGCCAGTCCGTGCCGCATTCCCCACAGCGCCGCCCGCCGGCGGGGCCCGAGTTCCAGAGTGTCTGCGCGAACTCCGGCCCAGATCTCCGGCGGCGGAACCACCTCGACCTCAAGGGTTGCCACCGTCTGAACAAGGTGGCGGATCGACACCACTTCGCTCCGACAGGCGTCACATCGCTCGAGGTGCTCCTCGAGTTCCCGCCGCTGCGCCGGCAAGAGATCGCCGTCGACGTAGTCGTTCAGGCGTTCTTGCGTGGGATGTACTATCATCATCTCTCGATTGCGTCCCGAAGGAGCTTCCGTGCACGGTGCAACTGCGCCTTGGCCGTGCCGACCGCGATGCCCAGCGCGCGAGCGATCTCCTCGTGCTTGTACCCTTCGATGTCGTGCATGACAAAGACCGCCCTTGCTCCGTCCGGGAGAACCGCGATCGCCCGCTCCAGGACAATCCGTAGTTCCGGCGACTCAGTGCGGCCGCCCTTCTCCAGCAACTCCGGTGCGTCAGTGCTTTCCACCCTCGTCGAGCGGCGCCGATCGGACCGGAGTGCGTTCAGGACCAGGTTGATGGCCATCCTCCGGAGCCACCCCCCAAGCTCCCCCTGGCCGCGAAAAGAGCCCAGCTTCTTCCAGGCGTGCACGAATACGTCCTGCGTGAGTTCGCCGGCCTGTGCCGGATCGCCCGTCATCCGCAGGCAGATGGCGTAAACGCGCCCCGAGTTCTCCTCGTAGATGCGCTCGAACGTTCCGGCATCCCCGCCCTCCGCCACGGAGCCGACATGGAGCTTCACGCGCACCGTGCCCGTCGGCGGAGTGAGAACCGCGTCAATGGTCTGGACCATGCTGGTGATTCTAGGCTCCCCAACGAGTGACACCGCCCGCGCCGCAAAGGTTTATATGGAACCACATGAATGCGCGCCGGACCCGCGCCCGCTGGGCAAACGCCGCTGCCCGGAACCGTACAGGCCCACCGAGTTGGGGCGGATGATCGCTACGGCGTCCCGCCTTGGGAGTCACGCGCGACGCGGACGAAGCTGGGGAGCGCGAAGAACCCGGGGTCCAGGCTCGTTTCGGCCACGATCTGCCCGACGAGCTCCTCGCCATAGCGATTCAGGGTGAGCAGAAGGATGTGCGGCCTGTGTCTCCGTGCGTCGGTCGTGGGCATCGTGCCGTGCATCCAGCCCTCCAGGCGCGCCCCGTGGATCTCGAGCCGGTTCACCAGGGTCGTCGACGCGGAACCGAGCTTCGCGTGGACGTCGCCATCGGGCTGGAAGTGGAGATAGAACGGGATCGTGTCCTCGTAGGTGACCACCGACCCGACCCACTTGCCCGCGAACTGCGCCAGGGCCTCCGCTGCCGATGGCGCCTGGGCCGCCGGAGCGGGGCTCGGGGCGGCTTCGACACGGGGTCGCGGAAGCAAAGCGGCGGCGATCTCCTCGCTGACCTTCAGCATCTGTGGGTGGCGGTTCTGGTTCGCGATCACGACGATGGCGATGTTCTCGTCCGGATACAGGATGAACTGGCTATGCACGCCGGGCATGTTGCCGCCGTGCCGCACCACGCGGTGGCCGCGGTCCGTGCCGAGTATCCAGCCGAGGCCGTAGTCGTCGCCGGGAGCGCTTGCGACCCGCTGCATCGCCTTGGCGGATTCGGGACTCAGGATCCGCTGCTGGCCGGGGAGCAGCGTCCCGAGGTGGAACATTCCGAACCGGAGCATGTCATGCGCGCTCCCCCAAATGTCCGAGGCTCCGGGCGTGTCCGTCATGTACATGGGGATGGGCTTCTGGCCCAGGTCGTATCGGGCGGCGGCCTCCGCGCCCCAGACCGGGTCAACGCCCACCGCGCTCCTCGTCATCCCGAGCGGAAGGAAGATCTCCTTGCGGAGAAACTCTCCGTAGCTCTGCCCCGAGGCGTTGGAAACCGCGACGTCGAGTGCCCTGTAGCC
>JAHWJV010000524.1 GCA_019348265.1 Gemmatimonadota bacterium | reverse complement strand
CGCCAGGCTTCGATGATGTCGGCCGGCCCGTTGCCGGCTTGCTCGGACCACGGGTACTGCGGGTTGTTCATCTCGTGCGCGAGGCGCAGAAAGAAGACTTTGCCGAAGATCGATGCCTCCCGCGCCCACCGGCGGACGTGGACGTCGTACGCTCCGTCCGCGATCGCCCGCATGTCGGTGCGAACGGCGGCCGTGCGATCGCCGCGGTGGCGCGCGAACTCGGTCGTCCACGGCTCCCACGTCAGCATCACCATCGCGCCGTGCTGGTCGGCGGCGCGCATCAGCGCATGCGGGAAGGCGTCCTGCTCGCGGTCGCCCCACGTCTGGTAGAAGGAAAGCACGTGGAACGGGGTGCCGATCGCCTCCTCCATCTCCTGCAGCCGGCTGAGCGAGTACGGCACCTCCGGCTTGTAGATGCCAAGCAGCAGCCCTCCCGCCGCCGGCGCGACGGCGAGCTGGGTGCCGAGCTGGCCGAACTGCAGGCGCAGGAACGACACGCCGTCCGTGAAGCCGCGGTTGAAGAACGGGTATGATACCGCGAGCGCCAGGACCAAAAGCAGCGGCAGCAGCGCGCGGAGGGTTCGATGCAGACTCTTCATGCCGTCCTCTCCGTACGCCGCACCTCCGCGACCGCCGCGGCAATCGTGGGCACCATCAGCAGGCAGTTCACCGTCGCGAAGAGGATCATCAAACGTGTGCCGTCGAAGTCGGCGAGCGGGGAGTTGAGCGCCCACACGATACCGGCCGCCGACAACACGACCACGGCGAGGTGCGGCAGAACGAGGCGGATGAAGCTCCCCCGCTGCCGCTCCTTGGCCGTCGGCAGGTACGGCACCTTCACCCCGGCAAGCGCGAAGAAGAGCGCGAGCAGGTAGACCGGCCAGGTTCCCAGCTTGAGCAGCATTCCGCGCCACTGCAGCCCGCGCTCCGACGAGTGCCGCATCCAGCGCTGCGAGACCAGGTGGATCAGCAGGAACATGAACACGAAAGGGATCAGCCGCACGACGTATCCCTGGATCGGCATCTCTACGGCCCAGATCCCGGTGAACAAAAAGATGATCGGCAGGAACAGGTTGATCGCGATCGCCACCCCGATGAGGTAGTAGGTACTGCTGATCAGGTAGCGGACCCGCTCCCAGCCCGGGAGCCTGAAGAGCACCTTCGGCATCATCGTGAAGAGGACCTGGAACATCCCCGTCGCCCACTTGAGCTGCTGGCCGAAGTACGAGCGGAGATCCTCGGGCACCAGCCCTCGCGCTGGGATCTCCGGCACGTAGACGGACCTCCACCCGATCGAGTGCAGCCGCAGGGAGGAGACGAAGTCCTAGACGCGGTGGACCGCATGGCCGCCGATCGAATGGAGCGCGGCGCGGCGGAACGTGCAGTTGGCACCGATCGCGAGCGGGCCGCCGAAGCGGTTCATCCCCATCAGGATGGGGCCGTAGAAGCCGTAGGTCTGTTCGGCCGCGGCGCGCGCGACCCAGGACGCCGGCTGGTTGTAATACGCCTGCACGACCTGCACGAAGCCGACCTGCGGGTCGTCGAAGTGGCCGAGCACGCGGTCCAGGAAATCCGGCTCGGCGACATGGTCCGGATCGATGACGAGCACGATCTCGCCCTGCGTCAGCGAAAGTCCGTGATTGATCTTCCCCGCCTTGGCGCCCCCGACACCGGTGCAGTCGATGCGGTTCACGCCGACCCGCTCGGCGAGCGCCGCCAGCTCCGGGTTGCCGCTGCCATCGAGCAGATACGTTTCGTGCGGGTACTCCATCGCCGCGAGCGCCGCGACCGACTGCTCGAACATCTCGACCGGCTCGCCCGGGGCGGCGGTCGTAAAGACGTCCACCGCGATCCCGTTCCGTGGCTGCCGATGCACGGGGATTTTCGTCCCGGCCAGGAAGAGCCAGAAGATGCACGACTCGAAGAGGAACCAGAAGGTCGCGAAGGTGAGCGGGACGTAGATGACGAGGTTCTTCCGGTGCTCCGGGCTCAGCCACCAGAGCGCGAAGTAGAGCACGCTCTGCACGGCGATGAAGACGAGCGCCAGGATGAGCAGCCGCTCGAGCCGGTGGACGCGCTCGGTTCGGCGGGCGCGCCCGGGCGACTCCGCGTCTGCCGGTCCATCCATTTCCCCGCCGCCTACCGCACCCACGTGAGCTGCATCAGCTTCGCCTTGGCGCCCTCATGGCTGGGATCGATCTGCAGGATCTGCTCATACAGCGTCTTCGCCTGGCGATACTCGCGGAGCCAGCCGTGAACCTCCGCGAGACCGGCCATTGCGTCGGTGTTGCGCGGGTTCGCCTGCAGCGCCTCGCGGTACTGTGCGGCCGCCGGGCGCAGCTCGCCCTTCCAGGCGAGCACCTGCGCGGCACCGGCGTGCGCGCGGCTGCGGTCGCGCAGGTCGGTGGTCGCGGCCTCGAGCGCCATCGGCGCGTCGTACCAGCCGGCATCGAGCAGCCCAGCAACAGCGCGGTGCACGCGCACCACCTCGAAGGCGCGACGCCCGCGCGCAGCGAGCAGGTCGAGGTGCTGCTCACCGAGCGTGGCGAGCGAGCGGTGGCAACGGGCCAGCGCCGCGATCGTCGCCGGATGGCCGGCCTGGTCCCCGTCCCCGGCGAAGATGCCGGGCGGCTCGTGGAGCACGCGGCGCACGAGCGCAGCCACCGTCGCGGGAGCCGCCGGCAGGCGCTCCTCG
>JAHWJV010000523.1 GCA_019348265.1 Gemmatimonadota bacterium | reverse complement strand
CTACCGGCAGACCTACATCCCCTTCTACATGACGACGAAGGAGTTCTTCGAGCTCGTCCGCGACCGGCTGAACCCGGGCGGCGTGGTGATCGTCAACGTCGGGCACCCCGAGGGCTCCGACCGGCTCGAGCAGGTCCTCTCCACGACGGTGGCGAGCGTCTTCGGAAACGTGATGCGCGACCCCATCGAGGACGTCAACACGCTGGTGGTGGCCTCCGAGCAGACCGTGTCGCCGGCGAAGGTCCGCGCCGCGGCGGCGGAGCTGCCGGCCGACCTGCGGCCGCTGGCCGAGGGCGTCGCCTGGCAGTCGACGAGCTCGTGCGTGGTCAGCGGGTTCGGGCCGACGCCGATGACGGTCAAGCGGTCGCTCGACGCTCGTGTCACGGACCTCCGCCGCGTCCGCACTATCGATCGCGGCGGACGCCTGCGCCATGAGCTTCTCGGCCTCGGTGATGAACACGCCGGCCAGCTCCCGCAGCATGGATTCGTCGCCGCCGACCCGCTGCACCGCGCCGCTCCAGTCCAGCGCGCCGCCGGTGGATTCCGGCTCCGCGGCCTCGGTCCCGTCGGCCGGCTCCGGTGAGGTTGTCGGGGCGGGTGCCCCGTCTCCCGCGGAGATGGCGCGGCTCACCGTCGCGTACAGCTCCTCGGCGCGGATCGGCTTCGACAGGTAGTCGTCCATCCCCGCCGCGATGCACCGCTCGCGATCCCCCTTCATCGCGTGCGCGGTCACGGCCACGATCGGGATGTGACCGCCGGCCGCGCGCTCCCGCCCGCGGATCGCCGCCGTCGCCTCGAACCCGTCCATCTCCGGCATCTGCACGTCCATCAGCACCAGGTCGAACCCACCGCGCTCGAAGGCGGCGACCGCCTCCACCCCGTTGTTCGCCACCTCCACGGTGTGCCCGCGGCTCTCCAGCAGGTTCACGGCGACCTGCTGGTTCACGACGCCGTCCTCGGCGAGCAGGATGCGGAGCGGCGCGACCTCCGGCTCGTCCACCCGGGGCGCCGCGGGCTCGGCCTCGGCGCCGCCGGCCTGGATCACCCCGAGGATCGCGTCGAGCAGGTCCGACTGCTTCACCGGCTTGTTCAGGTAACGCGCGATACCGACCTTCGCCGTGCGCTCCACCTCCGGGCCGCGCCCGGCGGAGGAGAGGATGATCATGGGGAGCCCCGCCCACTGGGGGTGCTCGCGCACGTGCTCGGCGAAGGTGAGGCCGTCCATCCCCGGCATCATGGCGTCCAGCAGGACGAGCTGGAAGGGGCGCCCGCGCGCCTCGGCGCGCTGGAGCGAGGCGAGCGCCGCGTCTCCGCTTCCCGCGACCGTCGGCGACATCTGCCACCCCGCCAGCATCTCCTCCAGGATCCGGCGGTTCGTCTCGTTGTCGTCCACCACCAGCACGCGGAGCCGGTAGACGGAGGGGAAGCCGGCCGGCCGCTTCTCGGCCGCCTCGCCCTGCAGGCCGAAGTTGGCGGTGAAGTGGAAGTGGCTCCCTTTCCCCGCGACGCTCTCCACCCAGATCCGGCCGCCCATCAGGCTCACCAGCTCCATCGTGATCGCGAGCCCCAGCCCGGTGCCGCCGAACCGCCGCGAGGTCGAGCTGTCCGCCTGGCTGAACGCGCCGAAGATCAGGTTCTGCTTTTCCGGCGGGATGCCGATCCCGGTGTCGGAGACGATCACGTGCAGCGTCACGGTCTCCTCGGACATCGCCTCCACCTGCACCTGCACCACCACCTCTCCGCGCTCGGTGAACTTGATGGCGTTCCCCACCAGGTTTACCGCGATCTGCCGCAGGCGCCCCGGGTCCCCGATCAGCGCGTCCGGAACGTCCGGCGGGATGCGGTAGGCGAGCTCGATCCCCTTCTCCGCGGCCCGCACGGAAAGGGTCTGCAGTGTGTCCGCGAGACTGTCACGCAGCGCAAACGGGATCGCCTCCAGCTCCAGGCGCCCGGCCTCGATCTTGGAGAAGTCGAGGATGTCGTTGAGGAGGTGCAGCAGCGAGTCCGCGGACTGCTGCACCAGGGTGAGATACTCGCGTTGCCGGGGCGAGAGCTCCGTGTGGGAGAGGAGCTCGCCCATCCCGATGATCCCGTTCATCGGGGTGCGGATCTCGTGGCTCATGTTGGCGAGGAACTCGCTCTTCGCGCGGTTGGCCGCCTCAGCCTGATCGCGCGCATGAGACAGCGCGACCGAAGTGGTCTTCAGCTAAGTGATGTCGACGCCGATGACGATCGTTCCGCCGTCGCCGGTGCGGCGTTCCTCGATACGGAGCCACCGCCCATCACTCAGCGGCTGCTCATGCAAGCTGTGCTCAACGCCGTGCCTCGCTAGCCGTTCACGAAGCCATACCTCTTCGCGCCCGAGCGCTTCAGGTTAGAGCTCCGCCGCAAGACCAGCCCGCAGTACGCTTTCGAATGACATCCCGGCTCGGATCTCGCCGACATCCTTGAAGGCGATCTCGGCGTAGCGCCGGTTCCAGAACAGGTAACAACCTTCCCGGTCCAGGTACGCCACACCCTCCGAAAGCTCGTCCATCGCTTCGCGGAAGTGACGTTCGGCCATCTCGGCCGTTCTTCGCTGTAGTCGCTCGCTGAGGCTCAGAACCTGGCCCCGCCATAGCCCGATGCAAAACCAGAGCAGGCTGACGACGCCCGCGATGGCCAGCTCACGTTCCCAGCCGGCGACAAGGACATCATGAATCA
>JAHWJV010000522.1 GCA_019348265.1 Gemmatimonadota bacterium | reverse complement strand
GAGATGACGGCCGAGGTCGCCGAACACCTGCAGGACCTCTATGCCGAAGCGGTTCACGAGCGGCAGGCTCGAGTCGAGACTCCGGAGCCGATGGTGGAGCAAGGGCCGGGAGACCACTGACCTTGTCCGGCAACGCCTTGAACCCGGATGGAGCTGTGAAGCATCCCGATCCAACCAACAGCGTCCGTTCCGACGCTGCTCCTCGGCGGCGCTGTGGTCGCCCGGTGACCAGCGGGCATCCGCGTACACCGACCGGCTCCCGCATCGGGTTTCGTCTCTGCCTCGCCGTCGTGTCGGTTTCGCTGGCTCTCGGCCTGGTGCCGTCCGAGTCGGCCGCAGGCCCGCGGAAGAGCGACGTCACACGGATCAGCCGGCCTGGAATCCAGTCGTATTGGGCCTTCGTCGAGCGGCGTGTGGTCGCACGGACAAGACCGAGCCGGGCCGCGAAGGCCGTCGGCAAGCTCTCTCTCCGTACCGAGGACGGGACCGACGAGCTCGTGATGGTGCTGGATCGGACGCGGGGTGCGGACGGTCGTCGGTGGGTCCGAGTCCGGCTGCCGATTCGTCCGGTGCGCAGCACCGGATGGATTCCACTGGACGCCCTCGAACCCTTGGTGGCGGTCAAGACGTGGCTGCGCATAGATACACGCCGGCTTCGAGCGACTTTGATGAGATCCGGACGCGCCATCTTTCGCGCGCCGATCGGAATCGGGGAGACGAGGTGGCCGACGCCGCGTGGTGACTTCTACATCCGTAACAAGTTCGTCGGATTCCCTTCCGACACGATCTACGGAGCGCTCGCCTTCGGGACCAGCGCGAAGTCCGAAAAGCTCACAGATTGGCCGCGGGGCGGGATAATCGGCATCCACGGGACCAACCAGCCGGAGCTCATTCCCGGTCGCGTGTCTCATGGCTGCATCCGCATGATCAACGCCGACATCTTGAGATTGGGGCGACTCATGCCGGTCGGGACGCCCGTGTCGATCAGATGATCAACCGGTAGTCCGGGGTCACAGACCCACGGGTGGGCTTCCTCCGCCGTCACGGGAGAGTACGTTGATGCCATGCGCTTGCGGCCCGGGGGGCCGCTGGTGTCTGTTCACCAAGGGGGAATCGAAGTGAAGAAGAGATTGGCAATTGCCGCGGCAGTGACCGCGGGCGCCATCGCAGTGCCGTTGAGCATCGGCTCGAGCCACCGTGAGGCGCCGAACATCGCGATGGATCCGACCGCCGACAACACCGACGTCTACGCGTTCACGGCGCTCGACGCGCCGGACTCGCTGACGATGGTCGCCAACTGGATTCCCTTCGAGGATCCGGCGGGCGGACCGATCTTCTATCGCTTCGACGACCGAGCGCGGTACTACATAAACGTCGACAACCCGGGGGCCGGGCGGGCCGACATCCGGTACCGCTTCACCTTCAAGACCCGCCTCCGGACCCCCAACAGCTTCCTCGCGGCTGTCCCGGTCGTCACTTCGCTCGACGATCCGGATCTCAACATCACGCAGAGCTACGACGTCGTCCGCGAGACGATGCGGCGCGACCGGGTCGTCCGGTCCAAGCGCGTGGGCCGCGGCCTCCCAGTGGCACCGAGCAACATCGGGCCCAAGACGATGCCGGACTACTCGGCCCTCGCCGCCGGCGCCATCAGGACCATGTCGGGCGGCGGAAAGGTGTTCGCGGGTCAGCG
The DNA here is from genome assembly GCA_019348265.1 of Gemmatimonadota bacterium. Lineage (GTDB taxonomy): Bacteria > Gemmatimonadota > Gemmatimonadetes > Longimicrobiales > Longimicrobiaceae > JAHWJV01. The sequence continues at coordinate 1,013 of JAHWJV010000522.1, read as the reverse complement.
CGACGATCCGTTCTTCGTCGACCTGGGCGCCACCTTCGACGCCGTCAACCTGCGCAACGGCACCGGCAACGCCGGTGGCGGCAAGGACGACCTCGCGGGCTACAACGTCCACTCGATCGTGATGCAGGTTCCCGAGGCCCAGGTCACGCGGGACGGGCGTCCGGTCTCAGCCCCTGACGCACGCAACGCGGTCGTGGGCGTCTGGTCCTCCACCGAGCGCCGTCGCCTCGAGGTGACCAACGCGGACTTCGACGAGGAAGTCCTGGCCAACAACAGCCGGGGACGCACCGAGCGTGTCCGCTCGCGCACCGAGCGCCGCACCGAGACACGGCAGACGCCGGCGTCGACGGCGCGGACCGGGCGCAACGGCCGGCGCAGTTCCGACGCGAACTTCGTCCAGGTCTCGCGCCTCGGCAACCCGCTGGTCAACGAGGTCGTGATCCCGGCCGGCAAGAAGGACGCGTTCAACCGGAGGTCCCCGAACGGGGACGCGAAGCGCTTCGGCTCCTTCGTGCTCAAGCCGGAGCTCGCGGGCATCCTCAACGCGCTGTTCGACGTGAACGCGCCCACGAGAAACCGCACGGACATCGTCCAGGCGCTCCTCCAGGGCATCCCGGGCCTCAACCAGCTCGATCGCGGCAAGAGCCCGCTGCCGACCGACACGCTGAAGATCAACCTCGGCGTGCCGCCGGCCGACACGCCGAACCGCTTCGGCGTTCTCGCGGGCGACAACGCGGGCTTCCCCAACGGCCGCCGGCTCGAGGACGACGTCGTCGACATCTACGTCCAGCTCTACGCCGGGTTCCTGAGGGGCAACCGCCTGCCGCTCGGCGACGGCGTCGATCAGGACGACCAGGCGTTCCTCACGCAGTTCCCCTACCAGTCGGAGCCCAAGTCCGGCTTCGAGAACCCGGTCTCCGACCGCAAGGAGCCCACCCACGCCCCGACGGCGCCCGGCAACAACCCGCCGACGCCGATCGGCAGCCGCTGAGCCGGGGCGGCTGGGGCGGCTA
>JAHWJV010000521.1 GCA_019348265.1 Gemmatimonadota bacterium | reverse complement strand
CGTCCCGCTCCCCAGCGCCAGCACGAAGGTCCCCAGGTACATCATCGAGTAGTTCTCCGCCATCAGGATGATCCCCGTCGAGACCACCTGGCACACCAGCCCGAACCACATCGCCGCCTTGTAGCCGATCTGGTCGATCACCAGGCTGAACAGCACGATGCTCACCGCGAACGGCCACAGCCCCGCCCCCAGGATCTCCCCCACCTGCGTCTCCGACAGGCTGAACTCCGCTCCCCATTCCCCCGCCGTCAGCACGCGCGCGATGAACCCGAACGCAGTCGCCAGAATCGCGGTGAAGCAGCCCCAGAAGAGCCGCTGGTTCCCAGTATCCGCTTGCATCGTCGCTGCGTGCGCCATAGTGCCCACTCCGCTAGTCTGGTGAATGAGAAGAAAGGAGAAGAAGATCCGCTGGCTCTGGCCTGCCCGACTGCGTACCCGAACTAGCGACGTTCCGACGCGACACGCAAAGGTATTCCCGTCACCCGGCGCTCCCCTCGAGGAGGTTCGTTTTCACGTGAACCCGCCGCGGCCGTCGCGTCGAGCTTGAAAGAGGTAACAAGACGAGCCTCCGGGAGAGGCGCGTAACGCGGTGGGCGGTCCGGGTCCTTCCGGCACATCGGGCTGGCGAAAGGATGCGCCAAATTGCAGCCCTCCCTACGGCTTGTCAAGCGCAGGCGAGGCCCTATCGACCCATGTGTGCGAACGTGAACAAAAAGCATCTCAACGAGGCGCGGAGGGGGCGGATGGCTAGCGCCAGGTCGAGTGCGGGCGTAGGTTTGGGGTGCTGGGTGGGGGAGAATCATTCATGGCATCGACCCGAACTGTCGCGTATGGCCCGACCTCGATCGCGTCCGGATCTCCATCTCCTCAGTAAGGTCAGCACCCTCTACTACCTTCGGGACCACACACAGCAGCAGATCGCCGACCGGCTGCACATCTCGCGGCCGAAGGTATCGCGGCTGCTACAGGAAGCGCAGGATCGCGGCATCGTGCGGATCACGTTGACCCCGCCAGCCGGGCTGCACCTCGAGCTCGAGAGCGCGCTGGAGACGGCGTTCGGGCTGGAAGAGGTGCAGGTGGTGGACGTGGATCCGGACCATCCGGAGACGGTTAATCGGCAGATCGGCGCCAGCGCGGCCAACTACCTGAGCCGAACGCTGCAACCGGGCGACGTGGTCGGGCTCGGGTGGGGGAGCACGCTCAAGGCGATGGTGGAGGCCATGTCCCCCGTTTCGGTGCACGGTACGGTGGTGGTGCAGACGCTCGGGGGGGTAGGGGCGCCGGACTCAGAGGTGTATGCGGGGCGCCTGGTGCGCCGGCTGGCGGACCTGGTGGGTGGGACGGCGGTGCTGCTCCCCGCTCCTGGAATCGTCGGGACGGCGGAGGTGCGGGACGCATTGCGCAACGACCACCACGTGCGCCTGGCGCTGCAGCAGTTCGACTCCCTTGACACCGTGTTCGTGGGGTTGAGCTCGCTCGAGTCCAGCCCGGTGCTGCACGACGGTCGCTCGCTCCCGGCGGGAAGCTATGAGGAGCTGAAGCAGCTCGGCGCGGTCGGCCATCTTGCGCTCCACTTCTACGACGCCAGTGGATCGCCGCTGCAGACTCCCTTCGACGACCGGGTGCTGGGAATCTCCGTCGAGCAGCTCGCGAGGGTCAAGCGGGTAGTCGCCGTCGCCGGCGGGATGGAGAAGGTGGAGGCCATTCTGGCCGCGCTGCGCGGTGGCATCCTGGACGTGCTGATCACGGACCGGATTACCGCTGAGGCGCTGGGAGACCGCACGGCGCCCCGCCCCGAGTTCGAGCCGGAGGCGTCTCCCTTCCCCCTCGAGCGCGGCCGCCGCGTCGGATGGGCGGTAGGCGGCCAGGGGCACGACCGGGCGAAGGGCGCCTCCGCCCGTCGTCGCCCACGGGACCCGCAGGCGGTCTAGATGCGCCTCCCGGCAGACGCCGAGATACCGCGTCCGGCGCGCGTACGCACCCCCGGATGACCAAGCCGATACCGGCGCTTCCCGCCGCCGCTCCGCCGTCCTTTCCCTTCCGCGTCGCCGGAATCGACATCGGCTCCAACGCCATCCGCTTCCTCGCTGCGGAGTTCACCGGGCGGGAGAGCTTCGAGACGCTCGAGTACGTTCGCGAGCCGATCCGTATCGGGCGGGACGCATTCCACAGCCAGGTGATCGGACAGCCGGTGATGGACGCGGCGGTGTCGGCGATCGCGCGGATGCGGGAGCGGATGGACGCGCTGGACGTCAGCGGCTACCGCGCGGTGGCGACGAGCGCGGTGCGCGACAGCCGCAACGGCGAAGAGTTCGTGGAGCGGGTGTGGCGCGAGTGCGGGATCAAGGTCGAGACGATCACGGGCACGGAGGAGGCGCACCTGGTCTGGCTGGCGGTTCGGGGCCGCATCGACCTCGGGGACAGGCAGTGGGTGCTGGTGGATCTCGGCGGCGGAAGCGTGGAGATCTCGCTGGTGGACGGCGAGAAGCTCCGCTGGAGCGAGTCTCACCCGCTCGGAACGGTTCGGCTGCTGGAGGAGCTCGGAGACACGAGCGACGAGTCTCCGGACCGGGTGCGCCGCCGTTTGGAGGACCATACCGCGATGCTGCGGATCAGCGCCATCACCAAGCAGGTGGACGCGGCGGGGATGGTGGCGACCGGCGGAAACATGGAGGCGCTGGCCGAGCTGGCGGGGAGCCGCCGGGACTC
>JAHWJV010000520.1 GCA_019348265.1 Gemmatimonadota bacterium | reverse complement strand
GAGGGATTGGGGCTTCCGAGGCTGGCACCGCACTGACCTCAACTTTCCGAACCGCCGGATGCGGACCCGCATGTCCGGTGGTGTGGGAGGGGAGTGGCCGGGATCGCCGGTCACCCCCTATCCCGATCAGCCGGGAGCTTCACGGAAGAGTCGCCGGAGCCCGGTAGATCCACCCCTCCAGCTCGATCGTGGAACGGGGGTGGGTGGCGAGGCGGAATGGCTGGTCGAGATCCTCACGGGCAAGGTACGCCGTGAGGCAGCCTACCATGGCGTCCCACGGGTCCTCCAGGGTGACCGCGACGGTCTCGATCTCCGGCGTAGCGAAGGTGAGGAAGGTACGCATCGCGGCGGCCCGCGCGCGGATCTCGCCGGGTCGCCCGGGAGCGCGCCTGCGCGGGAGCCCGAGCTCCTGGATGGTCGCGGCGGGGCTCACCTCGATCAACGTCGATCCAGCCCCGCTTGTCGCCTGTGGGTGGACGGAGATGTCCGCGTTCTCGCGTAGCTCGTGAAGCCAGCGGATCCCCTCCACCGCCAGCTTGTACACGCGGAGGTCGAACGGGGATGGCCCCAGCCCGGAGTCGGTGAGGCGAAGGCCGCGGAGCGGCTCGGGGACGGCGTCGCGCACCTCGTCGGCGGGGCGATCCGCGATCCAGGGGAGTAGCCGCCGCCACTGCGCCCGCTCATCGAGCAGGTGGTGCGCGGCGTCCGCCGGAAGGCTGAAGGGAAAGTCCACCCCCCACAGGACGGTGGAGTCCGCCCCGGCCTCCACTGCCCCTCGCCACCCTCCGCCGACGAACGCTCCCAGGTCGGCCCGGTAGGCGTGCGGGCGGAGCGACACGATGTGGAGCTTCCCCTCCTCCTCGCGTCCGAGCGCCGTCCACAAGTTTGAGAGCGGCTCCCTGGCACCGGAAAAGTCGACCCCGCCGAAGAAGTCGAAGGCTTCAGCCATGGGGCGGCTCTTCCGGTCGCGGGTCACCAGTCGCCAGATGCCAGTCCTGTTGGAAACCGGCGCCTCGCAACCGGAAGCCCACCGGTGGGGGACCGCCGATGGGGACGTTCTGAGGCGGTTCCTGGAATCGAAAGAAGGCGATCACCAGCATTCCGATCAGGAGAACGGCGAAAAAGAACATCGCGAAGAACATGCACCCCTCTGCGCCCGAGATGGCGCCGCGCTCGCTGCGCAGGTCCATCCTCAGCGCGCGCGGAGAGAGCGGTACCACTCCACCACTTCGTCGCGGCGCTCGCCCGCCGAGAGCGGGGGGAGCCGCATGAGCGCCTCGATCTCCGCGACCTCACGCGGGGCGCCGGCGGTGAGCCGCTCGCTTCCCGAGGGGGTGACGAGGTAATCGTCCTCGATGCGAACGCCGATGTTTCGGAAGCGCTGCACCGCGGGTCGCAGCCGCTGGACGAGGGCTCGATTGGCGGGCGTGTCGGGAAGATGATCCAGCGCGTCCCCGCGTACGTAGATGCCGGGCTCGATGGTGAAGACGCTCCCCGCCCGGAAGGTTCCGAAGCTGGAGACGTCCGGGTCGTGGACCTCGAGCCCGATGCCATGCCCCAGCCCATGCATGTAGAATAGCCGGTACTGAGGGCAGGGGGGTCCGGTCGCCGTACACTGGAACGTCGCGGTAGGCGATTCGATCAGGCCGAGTCGCGCGAGCCCCTCCGACAGCGTCCGGGTCGCCTCGCGGTTCAGGTCCTGCCAGGTCGCTCCCACGCGGATGCGCTCCTCCGCGGCCTTCTGCGCGGCGAGGACGATCCCGTAGACCTCCCGCTGCTCGGGGGTGAAATGGCCCGACGCCGGGACCGTTCGGGTCACGTCGGCCGCGTAGCCGTCGTAGGAGGACCCGATGTCCATCACGACGGTCTCCCCGGCCTGGATGAACCGATCCGCGGAGCGGTAGTGGAGCGTGGTGGAGTTCGGGCCCGAGCCGATGATGGTAGCGAAGGAGGGACGCTCCGCGCCGTTACGGCGGAAGGTGTACTCCACCAGCGCCTGTATCTCGAACTCGTTCATCCCGGGCTCCAGCGTCTGGATCGCGGCGCGCTGGGCGAGGCTGGTGATGTAGATCGAGCGGCGCAGCCGGTCGATCTCCGCCGGGGACTTGGCCGCACGCGCCCTGTTGAGCGCGTCGGTGAGCGAGATGGTCTGCAGGTTCGGATGCCGCGCCTTCAGCCGCGCGACGACCTGCTGGCCGGGGGTCTCGATACCGAGCAGCCCGGGGTCCTCCGGGAGCGGGCCGACCGTATAGAGGCGCGGCGCGCGCGCCGCGAGGGAATCGAGAGCGGCGGAAAAGGCGGTGCTGCTCCGCGCCCTGATGCCGGTGCTCGCCGCGGCACCCTCTGCTCCGAGGCGCGGTCCCTCCCAGACCTCGCGCGCGGGATCGCGCGGGAGCACGAAGAGCTGCTCGTCGACGTCACCCCCTTCCTTCCGGATCAGCAGCGCCGCTCCCGGCTCGACTACACCGGTCAGGTAGCGGAAGGCGACGTCCTGCGCGAAGGGGAGGTAGTCCGCGCTGGGCTCACCGGAGCCGAATACGACGAGGAGACCGTCCTCCATCCGGGCCGCGAGCGCCGCGCGGCGGGCCTGGTACTCCTCGCGCGGGATCGGCGCCACCCGTGGCAGCGCAGGAACCGCCCAGCTCCCGAGCGTCTGCTCTCCGGATGGTGCGGCGCTTCCCTGCGCGGGGGGGAGTGCAGTGCAGGAG
>JAHWJV010000051.1 GCA_019348265.1 Gemmatimonadota bacterium | reverse complement strand
GCTTCCGGATCAACGGCGGTACCGAGGAGCACCACCCGCTCGAGCGCACCGGGTACAACCTCGTGGCGGACAACCATCTGCATCACTTCGGCCTCGTGTACCCGTCCGCCGTCGGGGTCCTCCTGATGAACACCAACGGCAACACGGTGGCGCACAACGAGATCGGTTACGGCTACTACACCGCGGTCTCGCTCGGGTGGAGGTGGGGATACCAGCGCAGCGTCAGCCGCGACAACGTGGTGGAATACAACCATATCCATCACATCGGGCAGGGCCTGCTCTCGGACATGGGGGGCATCTACACGCTGGGTGTTTCACCGGGGACCGTCATCCGCAACAACCTGGTTCACGACATCGACGCGAACCGCTATGGGGGGTGGGGGATCTACAACGATGAAGGGTCGACCCACGTCCTGATCGAGAACAACATAGTCCACAGCACCAAGTTCGCGGGGTACGACATCCATTTCGCCCGCGAGATCACGGTCCGAAACAACATCTTCGCACTCGGACGTCTGGACCAGTTGAGCCGGACCCGGATGGAGCCGCACAAGAGCGTGTTCTTCGAGACCAACATCGTGTACTGGACCACAGGCGAGCTTCTGCACGGCAACTGGGAGGACCGCCCCTACAGCTTTTACTTTCACCCGAAGGACGCCAGCGGGACCAGGACCGTCGAGAGCACCTTCGACATGGACTGGAACCTCTACTTCAATCCGAACGTGCGGGAAGACTCGGTGCGGTTCGGGAAGGAAAGCTTCGCCCAGTGGCGGGGGCGCGGCAAGGACGTTCATTCGCTCTACACCGATCCGCTGTTCGTGGACCCCGCGCGGTACGACTTCCGGCTGCGTCCCGGTTCGCCTGCCTTTCGGCTTGGCTTTCGGCCTATCGACATGAGCAGTGTTGGGCCGAGAAACTAGTAGACCGCCGCGCGTAGAGCACCTGGGTATTCAGCCCGAACGTGGCGGCTATTCTAAAACGCCGCCTCGCAAATCTCCGGGTCCACATCCGACCAGCGATCGCGGACGTCCCGAACTCGTACTGAGGCGCCGAGCATCTACGCCGCCCGATCTGTTCACCTGCAGCGTGCAAGAGGGATGTACAAAACTGCCTCGTTTCTCCTCGTGGCCTCGATCGTGACCGCCCCGACGGCTTTCGCGCAGAGCGGCGGCGGCGACCGAGTCACCGGTGCGCCCTTCGCCACGCGCAGCCCCGTCATCGCGAAGAACGGGATGGTGGCGACCAGCCACCCGCTCGCCACGCAGATCGGCCTCGACATCCTGAAGGCCGGCGGCAATGCGATCGACGCCGCCATCGCCGCGAACGCGTCGCTTGGGCTGGTGGAGCCCGCCAGCAATGGAGTCGGAGGCGACCTCTTCGCCATCGTATGGGACGCGAAGACGCGCCAGCTCTACGGGCTGAACGCTAGCGGCCGCTCGTCCAGAACGTTCAGCTACGAGCAGATGAAGGCGGCGCTCGGGAACCGTGAGTTCGTACCACAGCATGGCCCGCACTCCATCACCGTGCCCGGCGCGGTGGACGGCTGGTTTGCGCTGCACGGCCGCTTCGGCAGCGTGCCGATGAAGGATATCCTGGCGCCGGCGATCCGCTACGCGAACGAGGGAGTACCGGTGCCCCAGGTGATCGCCTTCGCGTGGAACGCGGCGGTGCAGCGGATCGACCAGAACCTGCAGGACATCACCGAGGTGGAGAACTTCCGGCGCACCTTCGCGCCCGGCGGCCGCGCGCCCAAGGAGGGTGAGGTGTTCCGCAACCCCGACCTCGGCCGCACCTACCAGGCGATCGCCGATGGCGGGCGCGACGCGTTCTATGACGGGGCGATCGCCGACGCTCTCGACGCGTACGCGCGACGAACCGGGATCCATCTCCGCAAAGCCGATCTCGCCGCGCACACCAGCGACTGGATCACCCCGGTAAAGGTGACCTACCGCGGCTTCGACGTCTATCAACTTCCGCCGAACGGGCAAGGGATGGCGGCGCTCCAGATGCTGAACATCCTGGAGGGCTACGACCTCCGCGCCATGGGCCACAACAGCGCGGATTACCTGCACGTGCTGACGGAGGCCAAGAAGCTCGCCTTCGCCGATCGGGCCAGGCACTATGCCGATCCCGCCTTCCACGACGTTCCGGTCGACTGGCTGCTCTCGGAGGACTACGCCGCGGAGCGCCGCCGGCTGATCGACATGAAGAAGGCGCAGCCCAGGGTGGACGCGGGCGCGCCGGCGATGCGCCGCAGCGATACGGTGTACCTCACCGCCGCCGACCGGCACGGCAACATCGTCTCGCTCATCCAGAGCAACTTCCTCGATTTCGGGAGCGGGCAGGTTCCTGACGGCCTCGGCTTCGCGCTCCAGGGGCGCGGCGGCGGCTTCAGCATGAAGCACGACCATCCGAACGCGTACGCCCCCGGCAAGCGCCCCTTCCACACCATCATCCCCGCGTTCATGATGAAGGACGGCGAGCCCTTCATGAGCTTTGGCGTCATGGGCGGGGCGGTGCAGCCGCAGGGTCACGTGCAGGTGATCCTCAACGTCGTCGATTTCGGGATGAACGTGCAGGAGGCGGGCGACGCGGCCCGCTTCACGCACTCCGGGAGCAGCGAGCCCTCGGGTCAGGTGATGATCGATGGCGGAACGCTGGCGCTGGAATCAACCATTCCGCAGCACGTGCGCAAGGAGCTGGAGCGGCGCGGCCACCGCGTGATCTATCAGGACTTTTTCGGCGGCTACCAGGCGATTCAGTGGGACCGCGCGAACGGGGTCTACCACGGCGCGTCGGAGATGCGGAAAGACGGGCAGGCCGCGGGCTACTGAGCCGCCCACGAGGGCGGATCGTCAGAAACGGCGAGCCCACCCCTCCACACCCGCCGAGAAGCTCATGTCGCCAAGGAATCAAGCGGTAGCCCTGCTCCTCGGCCTGGCGCTGGGCGGGCGATCGGCCGCGCTGCTGGCGCAGAATGCGCCGCTGGCCGCGCCGGGGCTCGAGCTGCTCCCCGTCGTCATGCCGGGCGGCAACTTCGTCCCGACCTTGGCCGAGGACCGCCAGGGGAACATGTGGTTCGGAACGCAGCAGGGAGTCGCGCGCTGGGACGGCAACGTCTACACCTTCTTCATCCACAACCCCGCCAACCCGCGATCGGTCGGCTTCAACTACATCGAAGAGGTGTATGTGGACCGGGCAGGAACCGTCTGGGTCGGGACCTATGGTGGCGGGCTCAGCCGTTTCGACGCCGCTACGCAGACGTTCACCACCTACCGCCACGATCCCAACGACCCGAACAGCCTCCTCGCGAACCACGTCACGGCTCTGCTGGAGGACCGCGACGGCAACTTCTGGGTGGGCACCCGCCAGGGGCTCCACCGCATGGACCGCCGGACGGGCCGGTTCACGCGCATTCGCCACGATCCCCGCAACCCGGCGACCCTCTCGCAGAACCACATTCGTGCGCTGCACCATGACTCCCGAGGACCAATCTGGATCGGGACCCAGGCAGGCGGGCTGAACCGCCTGGATCCCGCGACTGGCGCCGTCACTCGCTTTCAGCACGATCCGAACAACGAGCGGAGCATCCTCGCAGGGCTGGTCGGCGCCATCTTCGAGGACAGCCAGGGAAGGATCTGGATCGGCAGCGGACGCCAGAACGGCGGGCTGAACCTGCTGAACCGCGAGCAAGGCACGTTCACGCGCTTCCGCTTCGATTCCACCTCGGTCACATGGCCGGGCGACGCACGCCCGCAGGGCCCCTGGACCGGCGGCGGCATAACGGCGATCGGCGAAGACCGCGAGGGCCAGCTCTGGTTCGCGAATTGGGAGGGGTGGTTCACCCGCTTCGATCCCCGGACCGGCACAGCCACGAACATCAACGTCCGGGCAAAGGACCCGCCGATCACCGAGAGGACGAATCCTTTCGCCATCCACCAGGCGCGAGACGGAACGCTCTGGCTCGCGTCGATCTACGGCGGACCGCTCTATCGCGTGAATTTATGGCGATAGGCATCAGCGCCGGACTGGGAACCCGGCGGCGCGGCCGCGGGTGATGCGCTCGCCGCGGCGATCCCCGGACGGAACAGCTCCGCGCCCCGGCGACTAAGCCCTGACCGCTCGTTTCGTCCGAGCTCCACCCCGCAATCCTGACCATGGATCTACAGCTGCTCGCCGCCCTCGTCATCGGAGTCGGGCTGATCGTCGGGCTCATCCTCCGCACCCGGCTCGACGCGTTCCTGGCGCTGCTGGTGGCGGCACTCGCCACCGGTCTGATCGCTGGCGTCGCGCCGACCGACACGGTGGACATGATCACGACCGGATTCGGGAACACGCTCGCGAGCATCGGGATCGTGATCGGCCTCGGCGTGATGATCGGAAAGTTTCTCGAAGTGTCGGGCGGCGCCGATGCGCTCGCGCAGGTTTTCCTCCGCGTCGCGGGAAAAGGCCGCGAGGAGTGGGCAATGGCGGGAACGGGTGCGGTGGTCTCTATTCCTGTCTTCTGCGACTCCGGCTACGTCATCATGCACCCGCTGGCGCGCTCCCTCGCCCGCCGGTCAGGACGTTCGTTCGTGGCGATCGCACTGGCGCTGGGAGCGGGAATGACCGTGACGCACCATCTGGTTCCGCCGACGCCGGGGCCCCTCGCGGTCGCGGGAATCCTGGGGGTGGATCTTGGCAGGCTCACCGTGGTCGGGCTGCTGATCTCCCTCCCCCTCATCCCCGTGGTCGTGTTGTACGCACGGTGGATCGGGCCGCGGCTGGATTCGTCCGTGGCGCCGGAGATTCGCGAGGCGCTGCATACCGACGCGACGCCGCAAACCGAGGTGCGGATCGGGGCGACGCGCGCATTCCTCCCCCTGCTCATCCCGCTCTTCCTGATCGTGGGAAATACGATGAGCCGCGCTTTCGCGCCCGAGGCGCGTCTTCAGGGATTGCTAGGCTTCGTCGGTGCCCCGGTGGTGGCGCTGCTGATCGGTGTGGTGCTCGCCATCTACACGCTCACCCCCGCGGGGACGAGCCGCGGCGAGGTGAGCCGGTGGCTGCACGAGGCGGCCGGCTCCGCGGGGTTCATCATCCTGATCACCGGCGCAGGGGGCGCGCTCGGCAACGTGCTACGCCAGTCGGGGGTGGGGGAGGCGCTCGCTGGGGCGGCCACGGACATGGCGGTCCCGGCCTTCATCATCCCGTTCCTCATCAGCACGCTCGTACGCCTCGCGCAGGGCTCGGGCACCGTGGCCATGATCACCGCTGCGTCTCTCACTGCTCCACTACTCGGCAATCTGCAACTCGACCCCGTGGTGGCGGCGCTCGGCGCCTGCGTCGGATCGATCTTCTTCAGCTACTACAACGATTCCTACTTCTGGGTAGTAACCCGCTTCACCGGTCTCGAGGGGACCGCCGCCCTGAAGGGCTGGAGCGGGATCACGACGTCGCTGTGGGCGGCGGGGTTCGGCCTACTCTGGATCGCGCACCTGATCCTCAGCTGAGGGCGCGAGCCGCGCCGCCATCTCGCACGCCGCGGCGAGGCTGCCCGTGAAGGCTTTGCCCTGATAGGCGATGTCGAAGGCGGTGCCGTGGTCCACGGAAGTGCGCACGATGGGCAGCCCAAGGGTGACGTTCACGCCGCCCTCGAAATCCAGCAGTTTCATCGGGATGTGCCCCTGGTCGTGATACATGCACACGACCGCGTCGAAGCGCCCCTTCAGCACCTGCATGAAGATCGTGTCCCCGGCGATCGGCCCCTGCACGTCCAGCCCCTCGGCACGCGCGAGCTCCACGGCGGGCGCGATCTCCCGGATCTCCTCGTCGCCGAACGCGCCGCTCTCTCCCGCGTGCGGGTTCAATCCCGCCACGGCGATCCGCCTCGTCGGCCGCAGGCGCCGCAGGGCGGCGTCCGTGAGCCGGATGATGTCGAGCACGCGGTCGCGCCGCACTCGCTCGATCGCCTCCCGCAACGAGACGTGCGTCGACACATGGGTGGCGATAAGCCGTTCCGAGGCGAGCATCATCGTGTAGACCTCGGTTCCGCAGAGCGCCGCGACGTACTCGGTGTGGCCGCTGAAGCCGGGCGCCGAAAGGCCGGTCGCCTCCTTGTTGATCGGCAGCGTCACCACCGCGGAGACGTCGCCCGCCAGCGCCAGCTTGGTCGCGCGCTCGACGTAGCGTAGCGCCGCCTCCCCCGCGAGCCGGTCCACCTGCCCGATTCGCACGTCGCCCGCCGTCATCAGCCCCAGGTCGACGACGTTCAGCGCCCCCGACGCCGCGTCCCGCGGATCGGCCACGGAACGGATGGGCACCTCCGCCTTCACGATTTCCGCGCACAGGCGCAGTACCGCCGCGTCCCCGATCACGATCGACGCGGGCGGAAGCTCCCCCTGCGCGTACGAACGGAGCACGATCTCCGGCCCCACGCCGTTGCCGTCACCCATGGTGATGGCGATGGGCTTCATTGCGGTCCCCTCCTCAATATGTCTGCGATCTCCACGAGGGCGGACGGCGACCCGAAGCCCCCCGCTTTGCTCACGATGCGCAACTTCTCGAATCCCTCCACGGCGGAGAGAGGAATTCCGGGAAGCAGCTCGCGGCGCGGAAGCAGCGTTGGGTTGCCGAGCGCATGCATGAGCCCGGCGAAGGTGTCGCCTCCGAGGACCGCGAGCGCCCCGACGGGGTGCCCGTCCAGGACGCGCCGTGCGATCAGCCCGGTGCTGCGCGCGACGCGCAGGTGAACGTCTCGTTGCGTGATCGCCATCGCCGCACCGAGATCGACACACGCTCGCACGTCTTCCGCGCCCCGTCCACTCCGCAACAGAACGCTGGTGCCCTCCTGGAGCAGCGCGACGGTCCGCGCAACCACGTCGTCGCACTCCGGCCCCCCGGGCTCATCGGAGACGAGCAGAGACGGGTTCAGCGCCACGGTTGCGAAGCCGTGAGCCGCTGCGTGCTCCAGCTGAGCGAGCGAGCTCCGGTGAAGGCTCCCGCCGACCACCAGCATAGGACCGTTCAGCGGGGGTTCAGCTAATCCGCCCGATGCCGCGGTTGCCCCATGGCCGTCGAGCTCGGCGAGCACCCGCGCGAGCGCCGCCGTCCCCGCCACCGCGCCCAGCTTTCCCCTGGCCCGAAGCGATGCGACGATCCGTCGCATCTCCTCATCGCTCTCCGAGTCGAACACCAGGATGCCGGGCGAATTCACTGCTGTAGCGCCGTCGAGCGCCGACGCGCTCAACCTGAGCACGGGAACGTGGGTCTGCTGGCGCAGTAGCTCCAGGACCGACCGGGCCCGCACCGCACCGAGCGGGTCGGACGCGAACTCCGTCTCGTGCAGCGCACGTCCATGTACGTACTGTACGCCGTCGCGCGTGGTGCGCCCCAGCGCCGGAAATGCAGGCAGAAAGGCGACCTGCGGGCTCCCGGAAGCTTCCATCAGTGCCTGCAGCTCGCTCCCGAGATTCCCGCGCAGCGCGGAGTCCGTCTTCTTGAAGAAGCGGCGGATGCCCGCCTCCCTCCCGCGCCGGACCACGCTCGCGACCCGAGCCGCCGCTTCGGTCGGCTCTTCGTGGCGGCTTCGCGTGTCGACCACCAGCACCGCGGCTTTGCGCGCGTCCTCCTGCAACGGAGCCCCGCGATCGAGCAGCACGCGCGTGGGGCGGCCACGCTGCGCGAACTGAACGCCGGTGTCGGTCGCGCCGGTGAGGTCGTCCGCCACAACCAGCAGCTCGGCCATCGCGCTCAGAAGGCGCGCAGCTTGCCGCCCTCGTCGAAGCAGACGGTCGGCTCTCCGACCATCTCCACACCCTCGCGGTCCCTGATCTCCTCGAGAACGGCGCGGGAGACGTACATCTCGGACACGTGGAGCGTGTCGCGGATGCGGACCACCCGCTCCGCATCAGGCTCGTGCGGACCCGAGCCGCGGAGTGCCCAGGCGACCGCCTCCGCATCCGTCTCGGCGACCATGGGAAGCTTGGCGCGCTGCAGGAATCCGCTGGTGGCGACGTTCACGTTGGTCGCCGCGAAGTCGATCTTCCCGAACATCCGGCGCGTGGTGATGTCCGCGAGCCCCATACCCGTGGCGTTTCCGTGGGAGGCGTCGGTGAGATCGCCTACCACGATCATCGCGATGTCCGGTCTCGCAGGCTCCGGCTGCCCACGGATGTGCATCCGCCCGATGATGTTGGTGTCCATGCCGACACCGCTGATGTCCTTTCCCATCTGGTCGATGATCAGCACGTCGAGCCGATCGACGGGGAGCCGCGGCATGTTGGCGGCGGCGATGGCGAGCAGCTCCGGCTCGCGATCCATGATGCGTCCAGGCGCGATCGCCTCCACCACCATGGTCTCGTCGTAGGCGTTCTCCACCACCCCGAGGCCGAGGAGCACCTTCCCCGACGCGAGGATGTGCGCGGCCATCCGGGGCACCAGGTTCACCAGCCCCCGCACGCCGAAACGATGGATCTGCCGGGCCTGCACGTCCTTGCCGAGCCCGATCACCGCCATCTTCACCAGGCCGCTCTCGTAGCGGTCGTGAAAATCGGTGTGGGGCTTGATCCGGTTGATCAGGATCACCCCGTCCGATTCGTAGGCGTGCCGGTCCATGTACGCGGGGAGGCCGGGCTCGCCGGCGCCCGGCAGCTCCGCGACTTCCATCGAGGCGACGACGGGGCAGCCCACCCGCGCCTCCGTCACCCCGTACCCGGCGAGCACCTCGCGCTGCCCCTCCGCCGTCGCCCCGCCATGGCTCCCCATCGCCGGGATGATGAAGGGCTCACCGCCCAGCTCCCGCACCGACGCGACCGTCGCCGCGACGATGCGGTCGAGATTGGCGATTCCGCGGCTTCCCACCGCGATGGCGATGCGCGCACCCGCTGCGATGGAAAGCTGGGTGCGTACCGCCGCACGTGCCTCGCCCTCGACGTCAGTGAGGACCGGTCGTGGAAAGGACTGTCTTATCGGCGTGAGTCGGAGCATCCGTCAGGGAGTGGGTGTGGCTTTCCGCTCATCGGCACCGTACGACGTATGTACCATTCGAATCAACGCTTGGACGCGGAGGGTGGCCGCGGCGGTGCCGACAGCGACGACGTCAGAAGAAAACCGGCTCCTGGTACGCCCCGTACACCCCTTCCAGGGAGTGACGGATCTCGTAGAGCGTAGCCTGGGCGCGGACCGCGTCGAGCATGGCGGGAATCACATTGGCGCCGCGGCGCGCCTCCTCCTGCAGCCGCGTCAGCGAAGCATCCACCGCGGCCTGCTCGCGCGACTCGCGCAAGCGGACCATGCGCTCACGCTGGCGCTCTTCCGCTTCCTGCGTGACGCGCAGCAGCGGGATCTCGAGCGTCTCCCCCTCCACCTGGAACTCGTTCACGCCGATCACCAGCCGCTCGCCGCGTTCGATCTCGCGCTGCTGACGCGCCGCCGCGCGGGCGATCTCGCGCTGGAAGTATCCGGCCTCGATGCCGGGGACCACCCCGCCCATCGTGTCGATCTCGCGGAAGATCTCCTCGGCCTCGGCCTCCAGCCCGTCCGTGAGCGCCTCCACATAGTAGGAGCCGGCCAGCGGGTCGATCGTGCTCGGCACTCCGGTCTCGTACGCGAGGATCTGCTGGGTGCGGAGAGCGATCTGGACCGCGCGCTCGGTCGGCAGCGCCAGCGTCTCGTCCATCGAGTTGGTGTGCAGCGACTGCGTTCCGCCGAGCACCGCCGCCATCGCCTGGTAGGCGACGCGCACGATGTTGTTCTCCGGCTGCTGCGCCGTCAGCGATACGCCGGCCGTCTGCGCATGCGTGCGGAGCCGCCAGCTCTCGGCGTTCCGTGCGCCGTAGCGGTCCCGGAGCACCCGCGCCCAGATACGCCGAGCCGCGCGAAACTTCGCGACCTCCTCGAAGAAATCGTTGTGGACGTCCCAGAAGAACGAGAGCCGCGGGGCGAACTCGTCCACGTCCAGCCCGCGCGCTATTCCTCGCTCCACGTACTCGAAGCCGTTGCGGAGCGTGTACGCCAGCTCCTGAGCCGCCGTCGAGCCCGCCTCGCGGATGTGGTAGCCCGAGATCGAAATCGGGTTGTACTTCGGAGCGTGCTCGCTGCACCACTCGAACATGTCGACGATCAGCTTCAAGGCGGGCACCGGCGGGTAGACCCACGCGTGCTGCGCCTGGTACTCCTTCAGGATGTCGTTCTGGACGGTGCCGCGAAGCTTCTCGAAGGGTATCCCCTGCCGCTCCGCCGCGATCATGTAGAAGCAGAAGAGGATGATCGCGGGGCCGTTGATGGTCATGGAGACGGAGACGCGGTCCAGCGGGATCCCGTCGAACAGCGTCTCCATGTCCGCGAGCGAGGAGATGGCGACCCCGCAGCGCCCGACCTCTCCCAGCGAGCGCGGGTGATCGGAGTCGTAGCCCATCAGCGTCGGGAAGTCGAACGCGACGCTGAGCCCCGTCTGTCCGCGCCCGAGCAGGAACTTGTAGCGGGCGTTCGTCTCCTCGGCGGTCCCGAACCCGGCGAACTGGCGCATGGTCCAGAGCCGGGTCCGGTACATCGTGTCGTAGGGGCCGCGCGTGAAGGGGAAGTCCCCGGGGAAGCCGAGGCGCTCCACATAGAAGCGCGCCTCCGCGGCATCGGTTTCGGGGCGGTCGAGAGGGGTGTAGAGCGGCTGTATCTCCACCCCCGAGAGCGTGCTGAATGCGCCGCCGCCGGCCGATCCGGGGGCCACCTCCGGGCGTCCGGGCGCACGCGTCGGCGTCGCATCATACCGGGCCTCCCAGGCGGCGAGCCGGGCGCGCAGCTCGCGGACCTCCGCTTCCTTCGCGGCGATCCGCTCCAGCAGCTCCCCGGAGGAGAGGTCCTGGTCGATGGTGCTCATCGCATTCGCCCCCTGGCCTTTAGGTGCTCCGTATACCTTCCGCGGCTCGCACGATCCGCGCCGCCACCGAGTACGGAGATTCCTCCCCGGATTCGAGCGCGGGGAGCGCCTCCAGCAGCAGCTGCTCTCCTCCACCGCTCTGCCAGACCATCCGCCGTACGTCGCGGTCGACGACCCCGCGCACCCGGTCCGCAAGCCTCCTGCGCCGCCGCGCCGAGAGCTCTCCGCTCTCCCGCAGATGGGCCGCGTGCCGGTCGAGCGTTTCCGCGAGCCCGGCTATCCCCTCCCCCGTCAGCGCCACCGCCTTCAGCACGGGAATGGCCCAGCCGCCGGTCTCCTCCGCCGCTTCCTGCGCCCGCTCGCGTGACGCTTGTCCCACCGTCCGCAGGCTCACGCCGTGGTGCCCGGCGGCCGCGGGCGCTCCCTCACCCAGCCGCAGGTGAAGCATCACCTCCAGCTCCTGCGCCAGGCGGTCCGCGCCCGGGCGATCCGCCTTGTTGATCACGAACACGTCGGCGATCTCCATCAGCCCCGCCTTCATCGCCTGGATCGAGTCGCCCGACTCGGGGACCAGGACGACCACCGTCGTGTCGGCCGCCTGCGCGATCTCCAGCTCCGACTGGCCGACCCCAACGGTTTCGGTGATGACGTGATCGAAGCCGTACGCATCGAGCAGGTCGGCGACCTCCCGGCTCGTCGTCGCCAGCCCGCCGAGGGAGCCGCGCGCCGCCATCGAGCGGATGAATACGCCCGGATCGGTCGCGACGTTCGTCATCCGGATGCGATCGCCGAGCAGCGCTCCGCCCGTGAATGGCGACGAGGGGTCGACCGCCACGACGCCGACAGTCTGGCTCCTCGCGCGGTACTCCAGCGCGAGCCTGGAGGTCAGCGTGGACTTCCCCGCGCCAGGCGGGCCGGTGATCCCGATGCGCCGCGCGTGGCCAACGTCGGAGTGCAGCGTGTGGAGGAGGGCTTCGAAGCCAGGGCGGGCGTTCTCGACGAGGGAGATCGCGCGGGCGAGCGCGAAGCGCTTCCCGGCGCGAAACTGCTCCAGGAGCTCCGGGTCGGATCCGGTCGGCGGGTGGGTGGTCATCCCGCAAAGTGCCTGCGCCTTCCGACCACTGTCAAGCCGAAACCTCAGCGTTCCGCGGCCACCACCAGCGCCGGAGAGGCGCATGGCGCAGGGGGTCTCAGCGCCTCGGCGACGGCGGGGTGCGCCGCGCCTCCCGGGCGCGGCGCAGCGGGCTTTCCAGCAGGTGCTTGGGGATGACCAGGACCAGCAGGAACAGAAACAGCGCAACCAGATTCCCGCTGACGAGGATGAAGTAACTCCCGGTGGCGACGAAGATCAACGTAGCGACCAGCGCCATAACGGCGGCGAAAATGCCGAGCAGCAGGCGGCGCACCATCAGCCCGAGGAACCGCTCATGCTGCAGCACGTCGCGAGGGTGTGCGCGGAAGCGCAGCTCTTCGCGCTCCGCACGGTTCACCAGGTCGTACAGCGCGCGGATGGTGTGTTCCGCCTGGCCCAGCACGTCGCGCGCGATCGCGCTCGGCGCCTTCATGCTTCCAGCCAGGATCTCGCCGCTCATGCGGCCGACCACGGGCTTCACTGCGTCCAGCCCGTTGAACGCGGGGTCGTAGCGGAGACCGATCCCCTCCAGCAGGGCCGTCGCGCGGAAGAAGTAGACGAGCTCCTGCGGGAGCATCAGGGGCCAGGTGTAGAAGGTATCGAGGATCTCCTGCACCATCTCCTGCACGCGCCGGTGCTCCATGGTACGCGCGTTCTGCAGGATCTCCATAATGTGGATCGCGGCGTCGCGCACCTCGTCGTCCGCGGCTGCACCTGCCATCACGGCGATCGGAGCGACCGCCTCCGGCGCACGACGGGAGGCGAGCCCTTCGAGCGCCGCGAGGTGCCGGGCCGGATCGGCGCTCGCCAGCGCATCGAGGAAGGGGGACAGGTCCCCTCCCGCCCCCGCGCCGCTGAGCGCCAGGAGTGCCGCTCGCGCGACCGAGCTCTCGGCGTCCCGCGCCACCGGC
>JAHWJV010000519.1 GCA_019348265.1 Gemmatimonadota bacterium | reverse complement strand
TCTCGTTCTGAAGGACCGAAGGGCGGACACGACCCGGTCGGCGCAGGGACTACCGTGGAGTTCGGCCCCAAGGGGCCGCGCCGCCCGCCAACCGCCAGGAGTACGATAGCACAGCGACGGGGCGCGGCTGCAGCGGGCCTCCCGCTCCAGCGGTGTGAGCACGCAGCCACGGGGCGGCACTCGACACGCGGTTTTTACCAAAACCATAGACTCTCACCGCCCGCGGCGGGGCGGTACACCTGCACGGGTGCGCGGCTCCGAGACCTGGCCCTGAGAGACGCCTATATACGACATTTTCGCCAGGATTGAGTGCATGGAGCTTTCCCACCTCCGACCAGACACCGAGCGGCCCAGACACGCTCCCCCCCGCGGAGGCGAAGAACCACAATATCCAGACGTTTGGGTTCACGCAAGCATCTTGGCGTTTCGCGGCCGACGGGGGGTCCGGCCCGATCGGTTCCCACATGATGAAACACATCAGAAAAGGCACGTGCGCGAGCAAGGCCGCCGGCGCATCCGTGTCGTGGCCCTCGCGACGATCGGATCACGTTCAGGGGCAGCCCTCGGTCGCGGCAAGGATCATCCGGCGGTCAGGGAGCGGAGCGCAGTCGGGACGGGGGGGCGTGGCACCGGGGCGACGGCTCAGCAAACTGTAGCCGGCACGGAAATTCGAAACTTTTTTCCTGCACCGTGGCCTTTGGATTGCAGTCGGACTGACCGTCCCTCCGGGAAGGTGGTCCCGGAACCAGTATCGCCGCCGTCCCCCCACCTCATGCAACGAACCCGTCCCGGTCCGCTCATCGCCCGCGCGCGCCTGAGCGGCGCGACATGTGCGCTCCAGACCCATCCCACCATGGCTGCCACGTTCCACCGGCTGGCCGGAATCGCTCGCCGCAAGTCGAGAGCACCCGGGGATCTCGAGCGCCGGGTCCCCTATTCCGCACGGCAGGCCCCGGTGGAACCGGACGGGGCCCGGACCACGGATTCCGCGCGGAGGCGTCCCGGTGGCTGAACCCGCGGAGCACGCCCCCCGCATCCTGATCGTCGACGACGAGCAGGCCAACGTCCGCGTCCTCACCCGGTTCCTCGCGAGCGAGGGGTACCACGACGTTCTCGCCACCACCGACTCGCGACTCGCGTTCCCGCTCTTCGACACCGAGAGCCCGGACCTGGTCCTGCTCGATCTCCACATGCCGCACCTGAGCGGGATGGCGGTACTCGAAGCGATCAGGAACACCGCGTCACGCGACTCGTACGTGCCTGTCCTCGTGCTGACGGCCGATCCGACGCCGGAGGCAAAGAAACAGGCGCTGGCGCTCGGCGCGCACGACTTCCTCACCAAGCCCTTCGACTTCTTCGAGGCCCGCTGCCGGATCCGCAACCTGCTGCACGCACGGCGGCTGCACGTGCAACTGAGCGCCAGGGCCGACGATCTCGACGCCAAGGTGCGGGCGCGCACCGCGGAGCTCGAGCGCACGCACCTGGACATGCTGGAGCGCCTGACCACCCTGGCCGCATACCGCGACGAAGACACGGGACAGCACACGAGGCGCGTAGCCGACGTGGCGGCGGCCATTGCCCGCCGCCTTGGCCTTCCCCCCGACGAGGTGGACCTGATCCGTCGCGCCGCTCCGCTCCACGACCTGGGGAAGGTCGCGGTCAGCGACGCGATCCTGCGCAAGCCGGGACGCCTGACCGCGGAGGAGATGGAGGAGATCCGCACGCATACGACCGTGGGGGCCGCGGTGCTCGGGAGCGGAGCATCGCCGGTCATGCGGATGGCCGAGGCGATCGCCCTGTCGCACCACGAGCGCTGGGACGGGGCCGGGTACCCGCACGGGCTGCGGGGCGACGAGATTCCCCTCGCGGCCCGCATCGTGGCGGCGGCCGACGTCTTCGATGCGCTCTCCTCCGACCGGCCCTACCGTGCCGCGTGGCAGCCCGACGTGATCGTTGCGGAGTTGCGCCGGCAGCGCGGTACGCAGTTCGACCCCGCCGTGATCGACGCCCTGCTCGACGTGGTCGCGGCGTCGGGGACGCCGGCCGGGGACGGCGACCCTCATCTGCCTGCCGATGGCTGATTCGACGACGACCCGGTCCATCCTCATCGTGGACGACGATCCCGGCGTGCTGAGCGTGCTGTCGCGCTTCTTTCAGCGGACGGGGTGGCAGGTGCACCAGGCCGGCAGCGGCGAGGACGGCCTGCGCAGGTGGGACGCGGCGCGCCCCGACGTGGTGATGCTGGACGTGGACCTTCCCGGGATGTCGGGGCTGCAGGTGCTGCACGTGCTGGTGCAGCGCGGCACCGCCGTCATCATGCTCACCGGCCACACCGAGGTGGAAACCGCGGTAGAGGCCATGCAGGCCGGCGCCGAGACCTTTCTGACCAAGCCGGTGGACCTGGCCCACGTGCAGGCGGCGGCGGAGCGGGCGGCCGAGAAGCAGGAGCTGCGGCGCACCAACGAGCTGCTGTCGCGGCAGCTGGCCGGCGGCGAGGCGCCCTCGCTGGGCACGTCGCCGCGGATGGTGGCGCTGGCCCGCCAGGTGGAGCTGCTGGCCGGCTCGGCAGACACCACGGCGCTGCTGCTGGGTGAAAGCGGCACGGGCAAGAGCTGGGTGGCGCAGATGATCCACGCGCGCAGCCCGCGGGCGCGTTCGCCGTTCGTGGAGATCAACTGCGCGGGTCTTTCGGCCACGTTCCTGGACTCGGAGCTGTT
>JAHWJV010000518.1 GCA_019348265.1 Gemmatimonadota bacterium | reverse complement strand
GAGGCACCCGTGGTCGAACTCGGCCCGAGTCGAGTACACCAAGTCGTCGAAGGTGGCGCCTGAGGCGTCGGCTCCGTAGAACTCTGCCTTGACGATCACCGCGCCGGTTAGGTCGGCCCCTCGCAAGCTCGCACTCCACAGCCGGGCTCCGTTAAGGTCCGTGCCCCGCAGTGACACGCCATCCATCTGGGCCCCGTGCAGGGCGGCGCTCTGCAGCTCCAACCCATCGAGCACCGCCCCCCGGAGGTCGAGGTGCTCGGCCTGGAGCGCGCACGGTACGACGCCGCGTTCGTAGTGCCCCAGGTACTCCTCCAGCACCCGCCGGGCGTGAGGGTCCTCGGGAAGCCTCATCGCGGTGCTCTCACGGGTACCACTTGATCAACCCCTCGGCCTCCCACTCCTGGTCGGCGACGATCCGGCGGAGGTGAAGGAAGTCGAGCTCGAGGACGCCGACGCGCTCTGGGATCACATCGAGCAGCGCGGTCGCAAGGGCTGGAACCTCCAGCGCTACAAGGGGCTCGGCGAGATGAACCCGGAGCAACTCTGGAAAACCACCATGGACCCGGCCACCCGGACCATCCTGCGCGTCACCATGGAAGACGCGGTGGAGGCCGACAAGATCTTCGACACGCTGATGGGCGAGGACGTCGATCCGCGCCGCCGCTTCATCGAGGAGCACGCGCAGTACGCGAAGCTGGACGTGTAGAGCCCCGATTCCGCCGCGCTGCTGCCCGGCACGCTGGACCTGCTGATCCTCGAGGCCGTCTCGCTCGGGAGGCTGCACGGGTACGGCGTACTGCTGCGCATCGAGCAGATCTCGGGCGGTGCGCTCCGGATTCAGCAGGGCGCGCTCTACCCCGCGCTGTACCGGCTGGAGCGCCAGGCTCATCGAGAGCGAGTGGGGGGTCTCCGAGAACAACCCCTGTGCCAAGTTCTACCCCGAAGGAGGACATTTCTATTTCAACCAGCCCGGACTTCTCTATTTCACCGTCATACGGCCTTCATTCCAGCGCTTGCCGCTGCCGCCCCGGATGAGTACCGTTCTCCGAGGACAGCCCGCGACAGAGCCCTCCGACTTCACCGGATGCCCCACTTCGACGGTGAGCGCACGCGCAGATTCTTCGGCCCGGCGAGCAGCCGGTCTGCAGAGGAGTCTTCGCTCGGAACCTCACGACTGATAGACGCCCCTGCCGATGGCCGGGGCGTCTCTTTTGTGGTCGAGCGGAGTTGAAGGGCGTCGATCCTTCGCACGGGCAAGGGAAGCTCCTGATCGCAACCTCCATTCCGCTCGACGACGCCCGAGATGCGGGCGAAAGTGATTTGTAAACCGGCACCATAATCGCATTGCCGAGCCTGGTGGAAGGGCTTCCGTTCCAGGGATTCACAACCTGTAACCCGGGAGGGCAGGTGGCGAGGAACGAATCCAGCAGCACGTTGCGAGACGAGTTGGAGCGGGCCATGCGAACTGGCCATTGCGCCTACTGTCGGCGACCCGGATCGCCGGAGAATCCACTCACCAGGGAGCACGTGATCCCGCGGGCCAAGGGCGGCGGCCGGAAGGACGTCAGCATCATCGTCCCCGCCTGCGCACGGTGCAATCATCGACGCGGCTGCCGCGAGCTCGTTCTCTTTCTGCTCCTACGGCCCCGCCGCATCTCCGCTTTCCTGGATTACCTCGCATCTCTGTCTCCCGAGAGTGTACGCCAGCTGGACCTCCGAGTGTTCGCGGAACTGTACGCCGCGATCTGGATCCTGGGCGAGAGCGCGAAGCATGGATCCGAGTGGCGGGCTCATCTTCGCCGCGTATGCAGCAGCCGCACCCTGCACCGCCGGCGCTACGCGGCGCGGCGCATGGTCGGCGCCGTCGGCGGACGACTGGAGACCCAGCGTGAGCGCGACGACCTCCGGCCAGCACCGCCAATCGTCTCCACCCCAGACCCCGACGACCCGTCGCCGCGGGCGGCCGGGGCGATGGACGGGCTCAGCGTCCGCCTCCTGAGTCTCCTCTCCCTTGCCTGGCACACCTCCGCCGAGGAGGTCCGCCGCCAGATGTCCCTCCAGCATCAGCAGAGCGTCGAGAGCGCCGGCTCCAGGGACGAGGGAGTCGTTCGGCTCGACGGGTGGCGCCGCCGCCAGCATCGGCGGCTCCGCGTGGACCGCCGGGGTGGCCGGCGACCTCCGTCGCGACGGAGCGGCGGAAGGGCCGCGTAGACTTCCGCCCGGAGCGCAGGCCGACGGGAGATGAGGAGATACCGCGGACGGACCGCGCCAGCCTGGTGTGCACGATGGAAGGAGCCGACGGCCGCCGGGCCAGCTCGGAACCTGCAACGAACGGGAGAGATCGATGCGATTCATGATTCTGGTGAAGGCGAGCGCGGAGTCCGAGGCGGGCGTTTTTCCGGACGAGACGCTGTTGATGGAAATGGGGAAGTACAACGAGGAGCTCGTCAGCGCAGGCATCATGCTCGCCGGCGAGGGGCTCCACCCGAGCGCGAAAGGCAAACGCATCCAGTTCTCCGGCGGGAAGCGCACCGTCATCGATGGCCCGTTCACCGAGACGAAGGAGCTCATCGCCGGCTATTGGCTGTGGCAGGTCCGCTCGATGGAGGAGGCCGTCGAGTGGGCGCGACGCTGCCCGGATCCGATGCCGGGTGAAGACGCCGAGCTCGAGATCCGGCCCGTCTTCGAGGCGAGCGACTTCGGCGCAGAGTTCACCCCCGAGCT
>JAHWJV010000517.1 GCA_019348265.1 Gemmatimonadota bacterium | reverse complement strand
CGTCGTCGTCCGCGCCCAGCGCTGGGGCGCCGACCGGAACGGCGTCGTCGACGAGGTCCGCGCGCTGGGGCTGCCCGTCTTCGTGAAGCCGGCGCGCGGCGGGTCGAGCATCGGCATCACCCGCGTCACCGACCTCGCCGATCTCGTACGGCCTGGCGACGCGCTCGTCCTCAACGAGACGCGCGTCTTCCCGGCGCGGCTGACGGGGACACGCCCCGGCGGCGGAGCGGCGGAGGTGTTCCTCCTCCACCCTTCCGGCGAAGCCGAGGACCTGTGGGTAGCGCTGGTGCGGCCGGGCGGGAAGATGCGCGCCGGGCGCGAGCTCGAGATCTCGCCCGACCTGTCGGTGCGCATCGAGGACGTCCTGCCCGGTGGCGAGCGGCTCGTCCGGCTCCTCAGCCCCCTCGGAGTGGACGCCGCTCTGGATCGCTCCGGCGAGGTTCCGCTCCCACCCTACGTCCGCCGCGACGCGACCGCCGAGGACCGCGAGCGGTATCAGACCGTCTACGCCCGCGAGCGCGGATCCGTCGCCGCCCCTACCGCTGGTCTCCACTTCACTCCATCTCTCCTCGCCGCGTTGGACGAGCGGGGGGTCGAGATCGCGCGGCTCACCCTGCATGTGGGCGTGGGGACCTTTCGGCCCGTCGAGGCGGAAGACCCCGCGGAGCACCGCATGCACCGCGAGTGGTACCGCGTCCCGCCCGAGTCCGCGCAGCGGATCAACGCCGTCCGCGCACGCGGCGGCGCGGTCTGGGGAGTGGGCACTACGACGGTCCGCACGCTCGAGACCGTCGCCGATCCGGACGGCGCCGTCCACCCCGGCGAAGGGTGGACCGACATCTTCATCCGCCCACCTTACCGCCTCCGCGCCATCGACCGCCTCATCACGAACTTCCACCTGCCGCGTTCCACCCTGCTCATGCTGGTGGCCTCATTTGCCGGCTACGACCTGACCATGCGCGCCTACCGGACGGCCGTCGAGCGCGGCTACCGGTTCTACTCCTACGGCGATGCAATGGCGATAATCTAGGGAACAGGGAACCGGGAAGAGGGAACAGCGGACGAGACGGGCAGGAGCGGCGAGCCCTGTTCCCTGTTCCCTGTTCCCTGTTCCCTGTATAATTGCCGCTCATCGCCAAGCGGGAGAAACTGTGTTCGGATTCGACATCGAGACGACGGACGGGGCGGCGCGCGCGGGGACGCTTCACCTTCCTCACGGGCCGGTAAGGACGCCCGTCTTCATGCCTGTCGGAACGATGGCTACGGTGCGGACGCTGGGGCCGGATGAGGTGGAGGGTGTCGGTGCGCAGATCATCCTGAACAACACGTATCACCTGTACCTGCGGCCGGGGCACGAGATCGTGCGCGAGCTCGGGGGACTGCACCGCTTCCAGAGCTGGACGCGACCGATCCTCACCGACTCGGGCGGGTTCCAGGTCTTCTCGCTCTCGGACAGCAGCACCATCTCGGACGAGGGGGTGCTGTTCACGAGCCACATCGACGGTTCGAAGCACCTGTTCACGCCCGAGCGGGTGATGGAGATCGAGCGGGCACTGGGCGCGGACGTGATCATGGCGTTCGACCACTGTCCGCCGGGCCAGGCCGACCGGCCGCTGGCGGAGGAGGCGTCGGGCCGCACGCTGAACTGGCTCGCGCGCTGCCGCGCCACGTTCGCGGAGCTGCAGCGCACGGACCCCGACGGTCCGCAGCAGACGCTCTTTCCGATCGTTCAGGGAGGGATATACCCGGACCTGCGCGTGAGCACGACGCACCGGATCCTGGAGATGGGGGATTGGGACGGCATCGCGATCGGGGGGCTGTCCGTCGGCGAGCCCAAGCCGCTCACGTACGACATGCTCGACACGCTGCGGCCCCATCTTCCCGATCGGCTCCCGCGCTACCTGATGGGGGTCGGCTACCCCGACGACCTCATCGAGGCAATCGGCCGCGGGGTGGACATGTTCGACTGCGTGGCGCCGACCCGAAACGGCCGGAACGGCGCGGTCTGGGTGACGGAGGAGGGGCAGGTCAACATCAAAGGGGCCCGCTTCAAGACGGACCCCGGGCCACTCGATCCGCGGTGCGGATGCTACACCTGCCAGAACTTCAGCCGCGCGTACCTCCGGCACCTGTTCGCCGCGGGCGAGTCGCTCGGGCTGCGGCTCTTATCGCTGCATAACGTGTATTTTCTCGTTAATCTCGCAGCGCAGGCGCGGGTCGCGATCCAGGAGGGCCGGTTCGCGTCCTGGGGCGCCGGCTGGCTCGACCAGTTCCGCGCCGGACGCGCGGCGCGAGCGGGTGCGGCGCAGGCCTGACCTCCACACTGAATACGGAGACGATCTTGACCATTCTGGCGCTACAGACGAGCGGACCGGCGACCATCATCTACTTCGTCGCGATGGTCGCGATCATGTACTTCCTGGTGATCCTCCCGCAGCGCCGCGAGCGGAAGCGCCACCTGGAGATGGTCGCTGCGCTGAAGCCCTCGGACCAGGTGGTCACGATGGGCGGGCTGGTCGGCGAGATCATCTCGATCAAGGACGAGATGGTCACCCTCAAGACCGGCGATTCTCGCGTGGTGGTCGAGCGTGCTCGCATCGCCCGGCTCCTGAACGCGCCGACCGCGGCATAGCTGGAGACGAGCATGTCTGTGATGAAGATCGAGCTGCTCGGGTCGGACGTGCTGCGGCGCCGGGCAGCCGAGATCGAGGACGTCGACGACGCGTTGCG
>JAHWJV010000516.1 GCA_019348265.1 Gemmatimonadota bacterium | reverse complement strand
GAGCAGGTTCAGGATGATCTGCGTCAGCCGGGTCTCGTCCGCCAGGACGATCCTGGAGGCGGCCGACGGCACCGTGCTCGCGTCGACGCGCAGCTCCAGCCTCTTGGACGCGGCCAGTGGCGTGACCTGCGGAACGCAGCGCTCCACCGACCCCACCAGGTCCACCTCCGTGAGAACGACGTCCATCTGCCCCGAGCCAATCTTCGCGAGGTCGAGCACCTGGTTGATCAGCCCGAGCAGGTGCTTCGACGTGTCCCGGATGCGGGAGAGCATCGCCTTCTGGTCCTTATTCAGCGCGCCCTTCACCTCCAGGTCCAGCAGGTCCGTGTAGCCGATCACCGCGTTGATGGGCGTCCGCAGCTCGTGGCTCATCACCGCGAGGAACTGGTCCTTCGCCTTGGTCGCCTCGCGCAGCTCCTGGTTGACGTTCTCCAGCTGCTCCGCCTGGTCCCGCAGCTGGCGATTGGTGTGGCGGAGCATCTCGGCGTACTGCCGCTCGTCGGTGACGTCACGGAACACCAGCGCCGCGCCCGCAGCGCCGCCGGTGGCGGTGATGATCGGCGCGGCCGAGCCGGAGAGCTGGCGCTCGTCTCCCCAGGGGGAGCGGGCGATGAAGTCCATCCGCTTGACCCTCTCACCGCGCAGAGCGCGGTAGACGGGCAGCTCGCTGGCAGAGAGCGGGCGGCCGTCCACCGACACCAGGTTGAACCGCGTCGGCCACTCCTCGAGCGGAACGTCCTCGACGCGCGTGCCCAGCAGCTCCTCCGCGGACCGATTGCTTCGCTCGACCCGCCCGGCGGCGTTCACCACGACCACGCCGTCCGCCATCTGGTCCAGCAGCGCTCCGAAGCGGAGCGCCTCGCGCTGCGCGTCTGCCCGCGCCGCCTCGAGCGAGGTGAAGAGCTCTGCCGTGTGCAACGCCGCGGCGGCCGTTGCGCCCAGCGCCTGCGCGAACGTGATCGCCCCGCGCTCGAAGGTGCGCGCCTCATGGTAGATGTCCCAGGAGGCGACGCCGACCACGTGTCCGCGCACCAGCAGCGGCACCGTCAGCGACGCCGCGGGTGATTCCGTCGGAGGCGCGACCCCGCCGATCTGCCGCTCCTCGGCACTTGGAGCCGTGATCGACGGCTCGCCGGTGGCGACGGCCTCCGCCAGCCCCGGCAGCATCGCAACCGGCGCTCGTACCTGCCGGATGTCCTCCAGGCGCAGCCGCTCCGTCGAGGGGCCGACGTCCCGGAAGACAAGGCGCTTGCGGCCAACCAGGACCTCGCCTTCCTCGTCGAAGGTGTAGAGCGACGCCACGTCGGCCTCCAGCATCTCGGCCACGTTGCCGAGGAACAGCTCTACCACGTCTTCCGGGTCGAGCGAGGTGGAGAGCCGCTGCGCCGCCTTCTGCGCGGCCGACAGCTGCGTCGCGAGCTCGCGCGCTTCCTCCTCCCGGCCACGGGCGAACGCCTCCGCGCGCTGCAGCTCGGCCGCACGCTGCGCCAGCTGGGCCGCCAGCTCCCGCGCGTCGCGCTCCGCCGACTCGCGTCTCACGATCTCGTCGCGCTGCCGCTTCAACGCGCGCTGCAGCACGAACAGGAACGCCGCCAGCGCGATGCCCAGGACGATCCCCGTCACCCAGATGGCGAGCCGCGCCGCCGTGAACCCGCGCTCGTTCACGGGCTGATATGCCCAGCGGAGCTGCCAGCTGGCGTCGGCGACCTGCACCTCCTGCTGGATCGTCTCCCACCCGCGTGGGAACTGCACCGTGGTGATCGGCACGCCGTTGGGCCCGTATACGGCGTAGATCCCCGAGGAAAGCTCGTCCGCCTGGGTCGGGTTCAGCCCGGAGCGCACCACCAGGTTCGGCTCCAGCTCGCCCACCACCACCGCCTGCACCATCGAGCTGTCGGAGCTCAGCAGCGGGTCGAAGATGAACACCCGGCGGCCCGCCAGCGGGAGATCCACCACTCCCGTCGCGGTCGCCCGCTGAGTGAGAATTGCCCGGTGATACGGGTTCCGCACCACCGTGTCGGTCTGCAGATCGAGACCGTGCCTGCCGAGCAGCGCGCCGTTCCCCTGCCGCAGCTCCCCGTTCGCGCGGATCACCGAGATGGAGGTCAGCCCGGCAAGGTCGCGGGTCGCGCTGTCCAGTGCCGCGAAGAAGGTGCGCTCCGACACCGCGTCGCTCACCTGGGTGACCTCCAGGCTCGCCGTGCGCAGGGCGCCTATCCTCGTGCTCACCGCGTTGCCGATCGCGTCCGCCAGCC
The DNA here is from genome assembly GCA_019348265.1 of Gemmatimonadota bacterium. Classification (GTDB taxonomy): domain Bacteria; phylum Gemmatimonadota; class Gemmatimonadetes; order Longimicrobiales; family Longimicrobiaceae; genus JAHWJV01. The sequence goes on along the minus strand of JAHWJV010000516.1, from coordinate 478 downwards.
GGGCCGCGGACTCGCGCGCTTCCATCGCCGCCTCCTGCCGCGCCGCCTCCAGCTCGCCGCGCTGTTGCTGGTCGTAACGCACGAGCAGCAGGAACGTCATCCCCAGCACGATCAGTGGGGCCACCCACTCGCGCTGGAGCAGCCAGCTCATGGTGCTACGCCGTTTACGCGGAAATGTCGTCACCCGTCGTCAGCGCCCGTGTTGAGAGGAGTCCGTGAGCCGTCGGCGCTACCGGTCCCTCTGGCTGCTGAAATGGCGTGCCTCCTGGGCCCGCCCTGCCCCGCCCGTCGCAAATTCTTCTACCGACGGAGGATACCGGCCTCGTGGCGAAGCTCGCGCCCACAAAGTAGACCGGCGATCTCGGCAAAGGCAAGACGCCCGTGCGAGGCGCCTTCCAGCTCTTGTGCCCGCCGTGCGCCGGAGCCATTCTCCGGCCACGCGCTCACCCCCCGGCGCGGGCATTTCTACATCTGCGGG
>JAHWJV010000515.1 GCA_019348265.1 Gemmatimonadota bacterium | reverse complement strand
GAGTCGCGCACGAGCTCGGCCCAATAATCCCAGAGCGCCTGCCGATCCCTGGACCCCTCGTTGTCGATCTCAGCGAGATCGCCCCACACCGTTATCTTTGAAGGGTCGTCGGGATCGACCACGAACGGGCTGACCAGCTCGCCGGCCTCGTCGCGGCAGAACCAGTCGGGGTGCTCGTCGGCGAGCGGCGAGTCCTTCCCCGTGTGGTTGATCACCAGGTCCATCATCGGCCGGAGCCCATGCGCCGCGATGCCGGCGAGGGCACCGCGGAGAATCTCCAGGTCGTAGCTGTCGCCGCCCTCGGGAACGAACAGCGGGTTCAACCGGCGGAACTCCTTGGGCGCGTACAGGCTCCCGGAGAATCCCGGATAGTGCCAGGGATTCAGGTAGAACCAGTTGAAGCCCATCGCCGCGGCGCGAGCCGCGTGCTCGGGCCACAGCGTCGCCGGCCCGACGAGTCGCGGGAAAAGATTGTAGATGATCGGCGTCACGCGGACCGCCCGGCGATCGCGAGAATCCCATGCACCGGGATCCAGAGCCAGTCCGGCCGGTTGTTCATCTCGTAGCCAAGCTCGTATACGGCCTTGTCGAGCTCGAAGACGGCGAGCACGCGCTCGAAGGCGGTGGCGTCGTCGGGGACGAGGCCGGATCCGGCCATGGTCGCCCGGTAGCTGCCGAGGAAGCTGTCGCGGACCGCCGTCAACCACGCACCGCCCCAGCTCTCCATCGCCGCGCGCATGGTGATGTCGGACGGCTGCTGCTGCGAGACGGCGGTGCGGAGCGCATAGTCGAAGGAGCGGAGCATCCCCGCGACGTCCTTCAGCGGAGACATCTTCTCACGACGCTCCTGGAGGGGCCGAGCGGGCTCCCCCTCGAAATCGAGCACGATCCACTCCCGATCCTCCCCGCCCCCCTGCCCACGCAGAACCTGCCCCAGATGGTAGTCGCCGTGCACTCGCGCGTTCCTGGACCCGCTCGTGTGCAGGATGCGCAGGTCTTCGACCATCACGCGGAGGTTGGCGACGTCCCGAACTACGTTGGCCACCTCGTTACGGATCGCCGGCGGGAAGGAGCCGGGAATCGCGTCGATGCGCCGCGCCACGTCCTCCATGACGGCGCCGAGGTGCCGCTGGATGACGTCGATCGCACGTCGTGCGGCATCTTCGGTGATCGGCTCCGGCGTGAAGTCCGGCTGATCGGGGCCAGCGGAGGCGAGTGCGAGGTGCATCCGCGCCGTAACTTCGCCGAGATGCCCCGCGGCGGTGAAGTAGTCGCCGCCCATGCGCCGCAGCGACTCCTGTCCGGAGATCGAGCGCGGATCGGCGGCGCTCCGGCTTGCGGCCAGGAAGAAGCGCTGCAGGCTCTTCAGCGTGTAGCTCCACGCGTCGCCCCCGTTCGGGACGAACTCGAAGAGCCCCGCGAGGGAGCCGTCGCCCTCCGCGCCGGAATAGTCGATCCACCCCGCCAGCGTCGGGAAGGAACGGAAATCGGTGCTCTCCGTCAGGAAGCGAGATATCTCCAGGTCCGGGTTGATGCCGGCTTCCAGCTTGCGGAACAGCTTCATGATGAAGCGGTCCCCGTAGATGATGGAGGTGTTGCTCTGCTCCGCCATCACGCGCCGAACGGGGAGGCTCGGGTTCGTCTCGGGATCGAGCGCCGCGGTACGGTGTCCGACGAGCGCTCCCCGGTTCGTGGGAAGCCGCTCCTCCTGCACCATCGCGCGGAGCAGCGCCTGCGCCGAGTACCGGTCCGTCAGCGCCTCGTAGAGCTCGACCTCGCCGCCCTCGATCGGGATGCACACGACCGGCTTGGCGTCCTCGAGCTCGAGCGGGGGCCGCAGCGTGAACGGGAGCAGGTAGAGGTCCGGATCGCCCTGCGAGTACCGCACGCGAACGGTCGGCAGCAGCATTTGCGGACCATGCTCCGGCGCGACGACGCCGTAGTCGACCAGCTCCACGGCCGTGATCTCGCGCGACTTGGATCGGAACCAGCGCTGCTCGGCGAGCCACTCGCGCGGCAGCTCGCCGATCAACGCACCCAGCCGGTCCCGGTTCTTCAGGATCGCGGCGTCCTGGGCGGCCCACTGCTGGGTCAGCTCCGCGAGTCGCGACGGGTCGAGCTCGACCCGCTCCTTCACCGGCCTCAACGCGAACCAGAAGAAGCCGTACGGACTCAGGGTCAGCGCGTAGGGCGTCTCGTCGATCGGCAGGAAGTCCGTCTGCCCCAGCAGCTCCACCGGCACCCGCCCGGCGTAGGCACTGAGGTCCAGGCGGAAGGCCTGCGCCATTGCGGAAAGGTTATTGACCACGAGCAGGACGTCCCCCTCGAGCTCGCGGATGTACGCCAGGACGTGCGGGTTCTCCGGCGCGAGGAACTCGATGGATCCGCGTCCGAAGGCGTGATGTTGCCGGCGCACCTGGATCAGCCGCTTCATCCAGTTCAGCAGCGAGAACGGCGAGCGCTGCTGCGCTTCCACGTTGATCGCCTGGAACCCGTAGACGGAGTCCTGGATCGGCGGGAGGAAGAGACGCGCCGGATCGGCCTTCGAGAAGCCGGCATTCCGGTCGGGTGACCACTGCATGGGCGTGCGCACGCCGTCTCGATCGCCGAGCCAGATGTTGTCGCCCATCGCGAGCTCATCGCCATAGTAGATGATCGGCGAGCCCGGCATGGTGAAGAGGATCGAGTTGAGGAGCTCGATCTTCCGGCGGTCGTTCTCCATCAGCGGCGCGAGC
>JAHWJV010000514.1 GCA_019348265.1 Gemmatimonadota bacterium | reverse complement strand
AGACTGAGATCGTGAGCTCGTCGTAGCGCGTGCGGCTCCCACCCGCGATGCCACGAGTCACCGCCCCGCCGGCCCTCGCCGCACCCCGCCGCACGCTCTCCACGAACCCGGTAATTTCGCGTCTGCCCTGGGCGACCCGTCCCACAGGGTCGTCCAGCTCGAGCGTATAGCCCAGCTCCTTCAGCTGATTTACGCCACAGCTGTACGCGTCGCCGAGCGGCGCGAGCGTGGGGCGCGCGAACGTCCTGGAGCCGCCGCAGCCGGCGAGCAGGACGAGTACGCAGAGGAGAGCGAACGGTCGCATAAAGGTCCACACCAGGCTGGTGGATTGTTCGTACGGGTTACGCAGCCTCGGGTTTCGAATATACCCCGGGGCTAGCCGCGCGTTTCGAGCACCGCCCGGAGCGCCTCTTCCAGAGTCGGATGCCGGAAGGTGAATCCCGCCCGCTGTAGACGCTCCGGAGCCACGCGCTGACCGGCGAAGAGTGCCGCGCCCGCCATCTCACCGAACGCGAGCTCGAGCGCGACCCGGGGTACGGGAAACAATGTCGGGCGGCTGAGCACCCGTCCCAGTGTGTGCGTGAATTCGTCGTTGATGACCGGATGCGGCGACGCGGCGTTGATGGGGCCGCTGAGCTCCGGGGTCGTGATGACGAACTGAATTGCGTCGAGCAGGTCCTGGTCGGTGATCCAGCTCATCCACTGCTTGCCGCTGCCGAGCCGGCCGCCGACTCCGAGTCGGAACGCGGGGAGCATCCGTTCGAGGATGCCACCCTGTCGGCTGAGCACGAGGCCCAGGCGGGGCAGCGCGACTCGAATGCCCGCATCGGCCGCGGGTGCCGTGGCCGCCTCCCATTCCTGCGCGACTCCTGCCAGGAAGTCGGAGCCGGGTCCGCTGGACTCGGTGAGCCACTCGCCGCCCCTATCCCCATAGTAGCCGCTCGCGGAGCCGTTCACCAGAACGGCCGGGCGCTCGCGCAACCCGGCGAGGGCGGTCGCCAGCAGGCGGGTACCATCGACGCGGCTCCTCCTGATTCGCTCCTTCACCGCGGGAGTCCATCGCTGCGCGATGGACTCGCCGGCCAGGTTCACGACCACGCTCACGCCCTCCAGGGCGGCGGCGTCCAGCTCGCCGCGGGCCGGATCCCAGTGCGCCTCTCCAGGTCCCGCGCGTCCGCGGACCAGCCTCAGTACCGCGTGCCCTTGCGACTCCAAACTGGTCGCGAGCGCCGACCCTACCAGACCACTGGCTCCCGTGATCGCGACGCGCCACGGCCGCTGGGGGATGGCCCGCTCAGCCAAGGACATGCCCTCTCCTACTTCTTCGTGTCACGTCGGCTCCGCCGGTCGTGCAGCGTGATGTCCAGCACCAGCAGGATCCCACCCGCCACCGCCGCGACGAAAAGAATGGTGGCGTAACCCGGATAGCCGAGAATTCGGAAAGACGTCTGGACGCGCATCATCATCGATGCGCCGATGATCAGCGAGGCGAGGATCGCCCCCACCGCGATCCGATTGGCGATTTTCTCCAGACCCTCCATGATGGTCGCCGCGTTGGTCAGGCGTACCTGCACCTCGACCTGGTTGTCGGCCACCGCGTCGAGCACCCGGTTCAGCCGGCCAGGGAGGCGCTGTACGAACTCGTTCATCTCGAGAAGGCTCGAGAAGACGTTCGCCGGGGACGCGTTCTTGAGGGCCCGCTGCTGCATCAGGTCGGCGGCGTGCCGCCGAATCGCGGCGTTCGGCTCGAATTCTGGATCGAGCGTGCGCCCCACCTGGTCTAGGTTCAGCAGTGTCTTTCCCAGGAGGGTGAGCTGGGACGGCACACGCAGCCCGTTCTCGGCCGCCGCGCGGGTCAGCTCGATCACCACCCGCCCGATCTGGAGATTCTCCGCCGAGACGTTGTGCTGCTCCACCACCAGGTGGGTGATCTCGCGCCGGAAGGCCTCGGACTCGAAGTCGGAGCGCCTTTCTCCGAGCTCTACCAACAGGTTCGCCGCTTCTTCGCCGCGGGCCTCACTGATGGAGAGGAGCAGCCGGAGGAGCTTGTCCTGCAGGTCCGGCGTGATGCGGCCGACCATGCCCACGTCCAGCAGCGCGAGGCGCCGGTCCTCCGTGAGAAAGACGTTGCCCGGGTGGGGGTCGGCGTGAAAGAAACCGTCGACGAGGATCTGCTGGAGGTACGCCTCGAACAGCGTCTCGCCCAACCGCTCGCCGTCCATCTCCATGCGCGCCAGCGGGCCGATCGCGGTGATCTTCCGCCCGCGCACGTAGTCCATCGTAAGAACGCGCGAGGTGGTGTAATCGTCTACAGGCTCTGGGACGATGATGCGCTCGAACTGCGCGAGGTTGCGGCCGAGGGTGGCGAGATTACTCGCTTCCTGCCGATAGTCGAGCTCGCGCAGCAGGCTGCGGCGCATCTCCGTCAGGATCTGCAGGAACTCGTACCGACGGCCCGCTTCCGTATGCCGGTCCAGGAAGTCGGCGATCTCTTCGAGCGCCTCCATGTCCTGCACCACGACCTCGCGGATGCCCGGCCGCTGCACCTTAACCGCGACGGTGCGCCCGTCCCGGAGCCTGGCGCGATGCACCTGGCCGAGCGACGCGGCGGCCATTGGTTTGAGCTCGAACTCCGCGAACGCCTTCGACAGCCGCGCACCCAGCTCCTCCTGCACGATCTGCTCGACCGCTTCGCTCGGAAAAGGCTCCACGTTGTCCTGCAGACGCGCGAGGGCCT
>JAHWJV010000513.1 GCA_019348265.1 Gemmatimonadota bacterium | reverse complement strand
TACACGTTCTGGCGGGTTCCGACGGCGCCCACCCGAGGATCGGCGAAGGGCATTTGAATCGCCTCGAGCAGCCCCGGTTCCCAGGAGGTGTCGGAGTCGGTGAGGACGAGCACCTCATTGGTGGCGGCGCGGATGCCGGCACCGGACAGGTCGAGCCTCCCGACGAGCTCTTCCGCGATCTGGCGTGGCGGGCGCCCGAGCGGCCGCGCCAGCGTCATCGCCACGTTGCTGGCGAAGTCGCCGTGCTCCGGGTTCCGGGGGCGCTCGAGGACGATCTCCACGGCGCCGTCGACCCCCATCGCACGGAGAACCCGCGAGATCTCCTCCTTCAGCTCGGTGACCGGCATCTATTCGCTCGCGCTGGACGACGGCTTCGCCGCCGGCTTCGACCCGGCTTTGGACTCGGACTTGGACTCGGGCTTGGACTCCGACTTCGAGTCACTCGACTTGCTCGAATCGCCTGAATCCGCTTTGGCCGCCTGTTTGTAGCCGTCGCTGCGATAGTCGGTGATATAGAAGCCGGAGCCCTTGAACAGGAGCCCCGCACCTCCCGAGAGGCGGCGCTCCGACGCGGCGCCGCACTGCGGGCACTCGGCGCCCGCCTCCTCAGACATCCGCTGGAACTTCTCGAAGTCGTGGTTGCACGCCGTGCAACGATACTCGTAGGTGGGCATCAGGGACTTCTCCGCGGTTCCTCGTATCAACACAATTAAGGGTGGTAAACACCGCAAAATAACCCCGGCCGGCGCCGCCCGCCACCGAACGGAGGCGTGCGACATCGATTCAGCCGGGCCGGTATACGCCCCATTCTTCGCGGAACGCTCCGCTGATTTCCCCCAGCGTGACGCCGTCCCCGACGGCGGCGATGATCGCCGGCATAAGGTTGTCCGCCCCGCGCGCCGCGTTCCTGAGCGAGGCGATTCGGTCGCGGACGCGACTCGCGTCGCGAGCGGCCTTGTACGCCGCGAGCTTCTCCTTCTGCCCCGCTTCCAGGGCGCGGAAGTCCGGCTGCGCCAGCTCGACGCGGACGGCGTTCTCATGCGTGAAACGGTTCACGCCGACGATGACGCGCTCTCCCCCTTCGACCGCGAGCTGGTGCCGGTACGCGGCTCGGTGAATCTCCTCCTGCATGTAGTCGATGGCTTGTGCGGCGCCGCCCATCTCCTCGATGGCAGCAAGGTACGCCACGGCCTTCTCTTCGAGCGCGCTGGTCAGCGACTCGACGTAGTAGGAGCCGCCGAGCGGGTCGATCGTCTCGGTGACGCCCGCCTCGTGCGCGAGCACCTGCTGCGTCCTCAGCGCGAGCGTCGCCGCATCTTCCGTGGGGAGTGACAGCGCTTCGTCGTAGCCGTTGGTGTGGAGGGATTGGGTACCGCCGAGGATTGCGGCGAGCGCCTGCACCGTGACGCGCACGACATTGTTGAGCGGCTGCTGCGCCGTGAGCATCGACCCGCCGGTCTGGGTATGGAAGCGGAGCCGCGCGCTCTCGCCGGACGCGCCGAAGCGATCGGCCATGACACGTGCCCATAGCCGGCGCCCGGCGCGGAACTTCGCGACCTCTTCGAACAGGTCGTTATGCGCGGCGAAGAAGAAGGACAACCTCGGCGCGAACTCGTCGAGCGTGAGCCCGGCGGCGAGCGCGCGCTGGACGTACTCGATGGCGTTGGCGAAGGTGAACGCGATCTCCTGCGCGGCGGTGGAGCCCGCCTCGCGGATGTGGTAGCCGGAGATGGAGATGGTGTTCCACCGCGGCACCTCCACACGGCAAAACGCGAAGATATCCGTAACGAGCCGCAGGCTCGGCTCGATCGGGAAGATGTACGTTCCGCGCGCGATGTACTCCTTCAGGATGTCGTTCTGAATCGTGCCGGATAGCTTCGCGCGTGGAACGCCCTTGGCGTCGGCGACGGCTATGTAGAAGGCGAGGAGGATGCCGGCCGTCGCGTTGATCGTCATCGAGGTCGAGACGGTGTCCAGCGGGATCCCGCCGAGCAGCGACCGCATGTCCTCGATCGAGTCGATGGCGACCCCGACGCGCCCTACCTCCCCCGCCGCGATGGGGTCGTCGGAGTCGTAGCCCATCTGGGTGGGCAGGTCGAACGCGGTCGAGAGCCCCGTCTGTCCCGCGGCGAGAAGGTGGTGGAAGCGCTGGTTCGTCTCGGCGGCGGTACCGAACCCCGCGTACTGGCGCATCGTCCAGAACCGGCCGCGGTACATCGTGGGCTGGATGCCGCGCGTGTACGGAAAGACGCCGGGATACCCCAGATCCGCCTCGTACTGGATGGGAGCGTCGGCCTCGGTATAGAGCCGGTCGACCTCGATCCCGCTGGTGGTCGCGAAGGAGGGGGCGCGCTCGGCGTGCTTCGCCAGTGCCGGCTCGACCACCTCCCTGGTCCAGGTGGTCTTCCCATCTGGCCGCTCGGGATCGCTCGCGCTCATCGGTCCTCCCCCTTTCCGCTCATCCCAGGGTCAGGAGAAGCGCGCCCTTCTCCACCGTTTGGCCCGCTTCGACGGAGACGCTCACCACGGTCCCGTCCACCGGCGCTTTCAGCTCGTTCTCCATCTTCATCGCCTCGACGATCACCACCCCCTGGCCCGCCTTCACCAGGTCGCCGACGGCGACCTCAACCTTGAGGACCTTTCCCGGCATCGGCGCGACGACGGTCTTCGCCTCCACGTTCGGTTCGCCTCCCGTGATCTCGCGAATGGCGCGGGTGCGCTCGTCCACGACATCAGCGACAACCGTCTGA
>JAHWJV010000512.1 GCA_019348265.1 Gemmatimonadota bacterium | reverse complement strand
GACTCCACCCTGGCCGCCATGGCCGGGGTGCTTCTGCGAACCGACCTTTCGCAGTCGCGGCTGATCACGCTGGTCGGCGGCAACGCGGTACACGATGCGCTACAGCGGATGCGGCGTCCGGACGGCCCGAGGCTCGACCACGCTCTTGCCCGGGAGCTCGCGATCCGGGAGGGGATCCCTGCGGTGATCCTCCCCCGCCTGGTGGCTGCCGGCCCGCGGTACGTCATGGTGGCGGAGGTGGTCTCGGCGGACTCGGGGACCGTCCTGACGGCGGTGGAGGCGATCGCGGCGGACTCCGCGGCGGCGGTATCGGCCTGGCGGGCGCGGGAGCTGGCGGAGGACGAGCAGCGAGGCGTGGAGGCGACGACCCTCTGGGGTGAGGCCGTGCTCGGCTGGGCGGAGATCCTGAGGCGGCAGGGGACCGGTTCCGGACTACGTCGGGACGACAACGAACTACTTCGCCGCTCCCGCCAGCTCGTGGACCAGGCGCTCGCAGTACCACTCCCCGCTGCGCTCCGCACGCGCGCGGAGACCCTCCGCACCGAGATCGACCGGGAGCTCCGCTTGGGGCCGCTCGAATGGCTGCCGCAGCGCCGCTGACCTCGCCGCGCCGATCCGTGCTGGCGGCGCTGCTGTTCCTCCTGAGCGCCGCCCTCGCCGGCGTCACTCCGCGTGCAGCCGGGGTGGAGTATCGTGCGTTCGGAATGGTGGAGGGGTTGTTCACCCTGCTACTCGTATACCTCTTCCTGCTGCGGGGAGTGTGGGCCCGACCCGCGATCGCGCTGGCGTGGCTTCCGGTGGTGTACGGCGGGCTGGCTACGGCGCAGCTTCTCAGGCTTCTCCTGCCGCCGCCCGGCGTGCTCCAGTGGGTGGTGGTCACCGGCCTGGCCTTCAGCATCTTCGCGGCTTTCGCGGCGCGGTCGCCGACGCGACTTCTCGCGGGCCTCGGGACCGCCGCGATACTGCTCGCCCTGCTCAACTTCTCCGTGATCCCCTTCCTGTGGGTTCGCGCGGGCCCCGGGCCCGGCGAAGCGTGGGGCCTGGGGAACCTCGCCGAGGGGTTCCGCCGTCTGTTCGTGGAGTACGCGCCGCTCGGGCCGGGTGGGGAGCTACTGGGCGTAGTGGCGGTCGCGTGCTGGGCGGTCGCGACGCGGCTACTGTACGCAGAGCCGGTGGACGTCGTCGACCCCACTAGGGAGCCGACGGTGGAGAGCCCCGACTAGCGCGCTGATCCAGGGCAGCTGCGGTGTCTGGCCCGAGCTGTCAGTACACGTAGGGGATGAGTCGCTTGTGGCTCGCGCAGTAGCGCAGGTACGGCTCTCCGATCGTCTCGCGCAGCGCGCGCTCCTCGACGCGGATGCGGTATCCGTACACGACCAGCGCGACGACGAGCCCGAAGGACAGGGCGACCATGCCGAGGCCGCCGTAGTCGAGCTCGCCGTCGCCCAGCCGGAGCGCCGCGACGAGGCTGCCGGGGCCGAAGACCACGAGCAGCGCCGTCCCGAGCGCCTCGGCGGCGAGTCGCCGTCGGAGGGTGGCGTCCATGGGGCGACCCGCTAGGGGTGCAGCAGGACCTTGGAGTAGCCATCCTCGCGGTCGTCGAACCTCTGGTAGGCGTCCGGCGCCTCTTCGAGCGGGAGCTCCTTGCTGACGATGAAGCCCGGTTCGGCCTTGCCGGCGATGATCAGGTCGCGCAACTGGCGGTTGTAGCTCTTCACGTCCGCCTGGCCGGTCCCCATCGTCTGGCCCTTCTCGAAGAACTTGCCGATCTCGAACAGCAGCTTGCCCTCGGCGGCGTCCTCGTTCGGCGCGCCGGGGTCGGACGGCACGTACAGCCCGACGACGCCCAGCCGCCCGGTCGCGCGGACCGCGTGGACGAGCTGGTTGAGCACCACCGCGGGCGTCTCGTCCTTGCCCTCACCGGCCTGCGCCTGGTAGCCGACGGCGTCGATGCCCTTGTCGGCGCCGCCGTCGGTCTGATCCTTGACCGCCTCGATCGGATCGGTGGCGGTGAAGTCGATCGGGATCGCGCCGAGATCCTCCGCCAGCTTGAGCCGGCTCTTCACCTTGTCGACGACCAGGATCTTCGAGGCGCCGCGGATCTTCGCCGACAGCGCCGCCATGAGCCCGACCGGCCCGGCGCCGAAGACGACGACCGTCTCGCCCGGACGGACGTCGGCGAGCTCGGTCGCGTGGTAGCCGGTGGGGAAGACGTCGGCCAGCATGGCGAAGTCGGCCTCATGCTCCTTGCCCTCGGGAAGCTGCAGCGCGTTGAAGTCCGCGAACGGCACGCGCAGGTACTCCGCCTGGCCGCCGCTGTACGGGCCCATGGAGACGTAGCCGTAGGCGCCGCCGGCGAAGCCGGGGTTCACGGTTAGGCAGAAGCCGGTCTTGTTCGCCAGGCAGTTGCGGCAGTAGCCGCAGGCCACGTTGAACGGCAGGACGATGCGGTCGCCCTTCTTGAGCTTCCCGACGCCGGGGCCGACCTCCTGGACGATCCCCATGTTCTCGTGGCCGAAGACGATGCCGGGGTCGGCGCCGGTGCGGCCTTCGTACATGTGCAGGTCCGAACCGCAGATCGCACTGGTGGTGATCTTAATGATCGCATCGGTGGGGTCTTCGATCTTGGGGTCGTCGACGTCCTCGACGGCGACCTTGTACGGCTCCTTGTAGACGACTGCCTTCATGCTGCTCCTCGGGTCAGGGACGGGCCGCTCTCGCCGCGTCGATGACCCAGGCCTGTCCCCCTATGACGTT
>JAHWJV010000511.1 GCA_019348265.1 Gemmatimonadota bacterium | reverse complement strand
AGCGCCTGACTACGGATCAGGAGGTCGGGAGTTCGAATCTCTCCGGGCGCATGTAGGCGTAGGGCGGGTGTCGTGTGCTCCTGTGGCGGAATTGGTAGACGCGCTGGATTCAGGATCCAGTGGGCGCAAGCCCGTGGAGGTTCGAGTCCTCTCGGGAGCACTGAACTCGCCGTACCGGCAGTGTCGATGTTGCAGGACTGCCCAGGTGCTGAAACTGGTAGACAGGCCAGACTAAGGATCTGGTGCCGGAAACGGCGTGGAGGTTCGAGTCCTCTCCTGGGCATTGTTTGACAAGATGGGAGGCGAGTGAGGATCGCGGGGGGCTTCGGCCCTTCGAGGAAAGTCCGAGCTCCACAGGGCAGAGTGCCGGCTAACGGCCGGGCGTCGCGAGGCGACGGAAAGTGCAACAGAGAGCAAACCGCCGATGGCTCCCCCGGGAGCACAGGTAAGGGTGAAACGGTGCGGTAAGAGCGCACCGCGCCCCTGGTAACAGGGGTGGCATGGTAAACCCCACTCGGAGCAAGGCCAAATAGGGGACGAGGGGCGGCCCGCCCCGCCAGAGTCCCGGGTAGGCTGCTCGAGGGCACCGGTAACGGTGCTCCCAGAGAAATGATCCTTGCCGCGCAAGCGGTACAGAACTCGGCTTATTCCGCCTCCCATCGTATGCGCGCTCGTAGCTCAGCTGGATAGAGCGTCGGCCTCCGGAGCCGAAGGTCACAGGTTCGAATCCTGTCGGGCGCATGAACGAAAGTCGAGGCCCCACCGCCGCAGCGGTGGGGCTTTTTCGTTTCTCCCGGCCAGCGTACGTGTACGTGGCTAGCGGCGAGTGCCGATCCAACGGCGCTACAAAACCGTCGATCCGCTGCCGATACTCAATTCTGCAGCGCCGGGTAGAACCGGCGAGACCTTCCAGGGAGTGGAGCCCTCGTGGACCTGTTCGTCGCCCGCCAGCCCATCTTCGACGCCCGCCGCACCCTGGCGGGCTACGAGTTGCTGTACCGCGGCAGCGCTGGCGCGGCCGGTGCGGATCCGACCGATCCGAACCGGATGTCCAGCGACGTCATCGTGCAGAACTTCCTCGAGGCGGGCCTGGAGCGGCTCACGGGCGGGGTACGCGGCTTCGTCAACTTCACCCGCGAGATGCTCCTGACGGAGACCTACAAGCTCTTCGATCCGGAAAGCATCGTCGTCGAGCTGGTCGAGGATATCGTCGCGGACGCGCCCGTGCGCGCCGCCTGCGAGAAGCTGACTGCTTCGGGCTACACGCTGGCACTGGACGACTTCGAGATCGGCGGGGGGCAGGAGGTGCTGCTGGAGCAAGCGAAGATCGTGAAGGTGGACCTGCTCGGTAAATCGCAGCGGGACATAGGCAGGATCGCGGCCCACCTGCGCCCGTTCTTCGTAACGATGCTCGCCGAGCGTGTGGAGACGGCGGAGGTAGCCTGGGCCGCGGAGCAGCAGGGGTACGCGCTGTTCCAGGGATACTACTTCAGCCGGCCCGAGACGGTCGCCCACAAGTCGAGCGCGGTCGAGGCACTGAGCCTCCTCCCCCTGCTCAACATGGTCCGTGCGGAAGAGACCTCTTTGCGGGAGATCGAACGCGCCTTCCGCGGCGACCCGGGCCTCTCCTACAAGCTGCTCCAGATCGCCAACTCGACGACCAACGGCACGCAGGAGGTCGAATCCATCCGCCACGCGATTCAGCTCGTAGGGCGTGACATCCTGCACCGCTGGCTCGCGCTTCTGCTGACGTCCTCTCTCGCTTCCAGCGGCGTCCACAGCCCCGAGCTGCTGAAGGCCACCCTGGTGCGCGCCCGGCTCCTCGAATCAATGGGCGGAAGATCCCGGACCGACTCCGGCTCGCTCTTCCTCGTCGGCCTCTTCTCGAACATGGACGTTCTGCTGCAGCTCCCGATCCGCGAGCTGCTCACGCGGGTCAAGTTCACCTCCGAGGTGGAGGGGGCGCTGCTTCGCGACACGGACAGCACCTACGGGGTGTGGCTGGCGCTGGCCGAGGCCTACGAGGAAGGGCAGTGGGATAGGGTCGCGGAGCTGACGGCGAAAACCGGTGTGCCTTCGGCCCAGGTCCCCGACCTCTACATGCGTGCCCTGCAATGGGCGGGTAAGACGCTCGACGTTTTGTGCGAGAAGGTGCCGGACGACCTGGAAGCCCCTCCCGCGCCGCGGAAGCAAAGAGCCCGGGCGAACTGAGCGGAAACACCGTTCGCGTCCCGCTCCTCCGGAGCGAAAGGTCACGGATCCGATCCTCTGCTGAGCATGAGGATGCTCGAGAGAGACGATGCCCCACCGCCACGCATGCGGTGGGGCTTTCTCCTTTCCCGCCACGCCACTATTCTCCGGCTCAGGCGCGCAAGCCGCGGCGCCGTTCTCGCACATCCGATCCCGCGCCCGGAGAGCATGCCCGGAACCCAGAAGCCGCTGATGGGGTTGGCGATCGAGGCGACCGCCCTGACGCCGGCGCTCGCGCGGCTCGCGCGGGCCACCACCGGGGCGGTTCTCGGCATCTTCGGCGGCGTGGTCATAACGCTGTCGGCCATCGTGGTACGCGCGCGGTTCCAGCATGAGTACCTCGAGTCGGTCGACAACCTGATCCACTGGCAATCCGCGCCGATGGTGCTCGCGCCCGCCGCGGGGGTGATCTTCGGGCTGCACGAGGGCTGGGAGATCGAGGCGTATCTTCGGCTCGGTGTCTGTGCCGCGGCAGCATGCGTGACCCACCCGGCCAGTTCGGAAGGCG
>JAHWJV010000510.1 GCA_019348265.1 Gemmatimonadota bacterium | reverse complement strand
TGTCGGAGTACCGACACCCTTCGTCGCCCTTGCCCGCCCGCGCGCCGGCGCTACCCCTCACCGGGGACCTCCACGGCGGCGCCGCGAGCCAGAAGCCCACGACCGCCACGTGCGCGGCGACGATCGCGCCGATGATCAACATCTTTCGGCTCGTGGTTTCCCCCGAGACCGGGGTCCAGCGCCGGGCGTACCCGGCCAACCGCATGCGCATCGTTTGAGAACCTCGACGTGGGTAGAACTACGGTGCCTTGCCATACCCTGCCGCGCGATGCTGGGTTCCGCGCCAGGTCAGGCTTCCGGCGACAGGATGACGGCGGGGTCGTCGCCGACCACGGTGGTCCATTCCCGAACGCGCCAGGCAGTGACGAGTCCCTCGATCACGTAAGGGTCGTCCTCCGCGAACTCGCGGGCGGCCGCGGGTGATTCGCCGCGGAAGAGGAGCACGGCCCCGTCGGGAGGGTCGGCGAGCGCGCCGCCCAGCAGCAGCTCGCCACGGGCGTGGGCGGCGCGCGCGTGCCTCAGATGGGCCGCGCGCAGGGGGGCGCGACGCTCCACGTAATCATCGACCACTTCGTAGAATAGCAGGTAGTGCATCCATGGGCCCGGGTTCAGGAAGAGCGCGCGATCACTCCTCCGGTTGAAAGGAGAGGAGGGAGGGGCCGCTCGCCACCACCCACATGATGCTATCAGCGGGTTTCCAGGCGAACAGCGAGGGGTCGTAGCTCACGCCGTACGATCGCTCCAGCAGATTAAGCCACTGCAGCAGCGCAACGCGACGGCTTGGGTCCCGGGCGGGGGCGGGGTAGCGGCCGCGCGAGCCTTGATCGCCGAGTCGGGGATCTCCAGCCATTCGGAGGGGACGGCGAGCGAAAAGCCGTGGGCGCGGAACGAGAGACGCTCGAGCCTGGGCTGGTCCTGCGCGTCGGCGGCTGTGCTCGCGCAAAGGAGCCCCCAGAGCAGGGCGCCGCCGGGTCGAAACAGCCGCATGCGATCCTCCAGGCAGTTGGCGGGAGATTCTGAATTTCGACCGACGCATCGGAGCGAGCATCGCGGCGCGTCAGAGCGCCGCGCGAAGGATGCCCGCGAGCTCGACGTCGCTCAGATCGACCGGGTTCCCGTGCATGCTGCTCGCCCGGCGTGCCTTGCCGGCGACGTCCGCGATGTCGGCGTCGCTCATCCCGTACGTGGCGAGGCCGGGCACCGCGAGCTCCTCGATGAGTCTGCTGAGCCAGGCGATACCGTCGTCGGCGCGCGCGCCGGGCTGATCGGTGAGCAGCCGCGCGACTTCCTCGTAGCGTGCGAGGGCGGGGGAGCCGGGGGCGCGGGCGAGCAGCGCCCGCACGTTCGCTCCCATCACGAGCGGGAGGAGGCGTGCACAGGCCACCCCGTGCGGCACCGGGAACATCCCCCCGAGCGGGGCGGCGAAGCCATGTACCGCGCCGAGCTTCGCATTCGCGAGGGCCAGCCCGCCGCACAGGCTGGCGATGGCCATGTCGCGCCGCGCCTCCGCGTCCGAGCCGTCGCGGTATGCGCGGAGAAGTGCGGGCCCCCCGCGGCGTATTCCTTCACGCGCGACCGCGTCGGAAAGCGGGTTCGAGAGCGGAGTGACGAACGGCTCGATGCACTGAGTCAGCGCGTCCAGCCCGGTGCTGGCGGTGATGGCGGGTGGAAGCCCATAGGTGAGCTCCGGGTCGACGATGGCGACCGCCGGGATCATCAGGGGGCTGCGGAGGCTCACCTTCACGCGCTCCTCCGCCGCCGCGAGCACGGCGTTCCGGGTCACCTCCGCGCCCGTGCCGGCCGTCGTCGGGATCGCGATGAAGGGAGCCGATTTCTCCGTGAGCGGTTTGCCGCGCCCGACCACCTCCAGGTAGTCCCGCAACTCGCCCGGATTGGTGAGGAGGATGGCGATCGCCTTCGCCGCGTCGATCACGCTCCCACCGCCGATTCCGACGACCACATCGCAGCCAGCCGCGCGCGCAAGCTCGACCCCCTCCTCCACCACCGAAGTCGTGGGCTCCCCCGGAACGCGCAGCCGGGTGCACCTGACGCCGTTCTCGTCCAGCAGAGCTACGAGGGCGCCAGCGCGCCCGCTGGCGCCCTCCACCACCAGACCTCGCGAGCCGAGCCCACGCACCAGCGGCCCCACCTCCCGAAGCCGTCCCTCCCCGAAGATGACGCGCGGCGGAGCCGCGAACTCGAAGCTCACGCCGGCATCTCCCAGGCGGCCGCCTCCGGAAACACCGCCCGGTACTTCACGCTCCGCCGCGGCTCGGCCATCATGGACTCCACGGTGTCCCGCCAGGTGGCGTAGTGGGCCGTCCCCTTGTGCCGCGCCGGGTCCTCCTGAGACCGGTAGATCTCCATCAGGATGAACCGGGTCGGATCGTCGTGCGGGTGGGCGGCTGCCTCGACCAGACCGGGCAGGTGGTCCGGCAGCTCGAGCATGTCGCTGAGCCCCTGCGTGCGCAGGTCGGCGTCGATCACGAGGACGCTGAGCCCCTCCGCGGCGCCGGCCGCGGCGACGCCGAGCGGGATCGCGACGAGCAGCGCAAAGGAGAGCGAGAGGACGCCCAGCAGCAGCGTGGTCGGCAGCTTGTCGGCGACGAGCCCGGTCACCCCGGTCTTGAAATACAGCGACTCGCCGAAATCGAGTTTTACGGTTCGCCACAACCATTCGAGGTATTGAACGAGGAGCGGCCGGTCGAGTCCGTAGGTCTTCCGCACCATGTCGATGTCCTCCTGTCGCGCGCCCTCG
>JAHWJV010000050.1 GCA_019348265.1 Gemmatimonadota bacterium | reverse complement strand
ATTTGATCTACACCCGGAGACATGAGCTTTTTGAAACGGCAGTCACTGCCGCGTTCTACGTCGGGACGAAGCGGGTTGCAGCGACCAAAAAGCCGTTCGGCGAGCTCCAGATGTTCTGACAAATCTCTCGCATCCGATCCATCGCGGGCCCTCCTCCGCTACTCTTCGCGATCAGAGGCCCGATCGCTGCACGCGACCGGGCATCTTTTTCTACCCCGCCGCTCTGAGCGGCAGGGACGCTCTTCGGCGGGACCTCAGCGACCGTAGATCGCGGCGAGCACTCGGTTGACCTCTCTAGCCGCCGCGCCGTCCACGACCGGGCTCTCGCCGTCGAGAACGGAGTTCACGAACTGCTCGACCAGCGGTTGGTGGACGTTCTCGGCTGGCGGGTGAGTTTCATCGCTTTCGACTCCTCCCCGAGCCACCCGGAGCTCCGAGCCGCTCAGCCTCGCGATGTGCACGGAGCCGCCGGTGCAGAAGACGTCCAGCGTGTCTCGCGGCTCGTCGGCCGCGTGGCTGACGGTGAGCGTGGCGACCGCTCCCGAGGCGAACTGGAAGAGCGCCGCGGCGGTATCCTCCGCGGAGCGCTCGAATGCGGCGTTCGTCGTGACGCCGGTGGCGCGAGTCGCCGGGCCGAGGAGGTCGAGGAGCACCTCGATGCGGTGACACCCGAAGTCGAACATCGGGCCGCCGCCGGAGCGTTCGGGGTCGAGGAGCCAGGCGCGGGGATGGTCTGGCGGCGGATTGAACCGCTCGTAGGCGCTCGCCTGCGCCAGCACTGGCGTCCCCAGCGTTCCGCCGGCGAGCAGCTCCCTGAGCCGCAGCACCAGGGGGAAGAGGTGCCGGTAGTATGCCACCCCGAGCCGCACCCCGGCACGCTCGGCCGCCTCGATCATCCGATCGCAGTCGGCGACGTCGAGCGCCATCGGCTTCTCGCAGAGGATGTGCTTCCCCGCTTCCGCCGCGGCGATGGCCATGCGGGCGTGCAGGTCCACGGGCGTGGCCAGGTAGACTGCGTCGATCTCGGGATCCGCGACCAGGTCCTCCCAGCGCCCGTGCACCCGCTCGATGCCGAAGCGACGCGCGAACTCGTTCGCGCGGTCCTGCTGCCTGCGACTCACCGCCACCAGCTGCGATCTCTGCGCGTCACGTAGCGCCGGGGCTACTCTCTTCTCGGCGATGTCACCGGCGCCGATCAGGCCCCAGCGGACGTTGTTCTTCATCTCTGAGCTGACCTGGAACGATTCCGTGATTGTGACCGCGGGCCTGAATGGACCGTCGGTCCCTTGATCATCTGAGCTGGGACCGAATTACATGACATCATAGCAAGTGTGAAGCGGAATCGCCCGTCGCGAGCGCCGCATGCGGTGCACGCCGCGGAGACCGTCCTCGCCGCCCCGCCGCTTCGGGATTATCATTGAGGTGAGGCGGACCGCCGCCTAGGAAGGCACCGGCCGCACTGGCAACTGGCAACTGGCACCTGGAGACTTCTATGATCCCGATCTCGCGCCGCGATCTGCTACGTACCGCCGCGCTTTCGTTAGCGTCGCTCGCACTACCCTCCTGCGCGAACAGCGCCGAGCGGCCCGATTCGCCGCGGGAGACGGTCGGCTCGGCGGCGGCGCCTCCCGATCCGGCGACCGCGCGTGATGCGGAGCGTCTGCGAAGCTGGGTGGCGACGGTCCGAGAGCGCGGGATGGCCGCGCCGAGCGTTCCCGTCGGGCGCACCGCCGCGGCGGTCGGTGAGGTAGCCCTGGGCACCCCTTACGTGCCGAACGCGCTCGAAGCGTACCTGAAAACGGGAGGGAGTACGGTCGCGACGGAGCCGCTGACGCTGTCACTTCATCAGTTCGACTGCGTCACACTCGTGGAATCGTGCCTCGCGGTCGCACGCCTGGCGCGGCGTTCGGGGACCCCCTCCTGGGGGGATTTCGGGCGCGAGATCGAGCGGATCCGTTACCGGGGCGGAAAGCGGGAGGGGTACGCCAGCCGGTTGCACTACTTCAGCGAGTGGATCGCCGACAACGCGGCGCGGCGTCTGGTGCATCCGCTTGGCGAAGAGCTGGGTGGAGGCGCCGACTCCCGGCCGCTGCGCTTCATGAGCGAGCACCGGGACGCGTACCCGGCGCTCGCCAATCACCAGGTCTACGAGCGGATCCAGCAGATGGAGCGCTCGCTGGACTCGCGTCCGCGATGGGTCGTCCCCACCGACCGGATCGCCGCGGTGGCCGACCGGATCGAGACGGGGGACGTTCTCGCCTTCGCCACCAAGATCGAGGGGCTCGACGTCACGCACTCGGCGATGGCGTTCCGCGAGGAAGGCGGTGTGCTGCGGGTGCTGCACGCGCCGCTCTCCGGCGGAGTGGTGGAGATCACGCGGACGACGCTGCCGGAGTACGTGCGCAACATCCGTCGTTCGACGGGGATACTGGTGGCGCGGCCGGTTTAGCCAAGGCCGGCGCAGAACCGGCCGCTGCAGAGCCCGCGAAGGCGGGCTTCAGGTCCGTGTTGCCGCGACTTCAGTCAGTCGCCGGGCTCGGAGGCGAGCTTCCCCAGGCAATGCTTCAGCTGTCACCCGGCGAGTAAACTCGCCGCAACGACGAACTAGAAGTCGGCCTTCGCCGACTGACAAACCGAGACCGGCGCAGTATCGGCCGCTGCAGCCGCTCGTTCCCGGCTTCGGGATGGTGCCGCTCACCCGGCGACCTGAGACCGGTGCCGGGCGTGAGTGACCGTTGGTGATCAATGAGGGATCATACCGGGCGTACGCGAGGTATGATGTCCTCGTGACTCCAACGGAAAGGGCAGCATGAAGGTACGTAAATGGTTCAGCGTGCCGGCCATCGCCGGCGCTCTGGTGGCGGGGTCGCTGGAAGGGCAGACCCCTGAGCGCCCGGTGGGCATCGGCGTGCACCAGCTGGACGGCCGCAGCGTCGCCGACGTGCGCGGCCTGGGCGCGCGCCAGGTACGCATCACGCTGTACTGGCACCATACGCAGGACGCGAAGCTCTGGTCCGAATGGCGGGCGGGGATGGATCGCGCCGTAGCCGCGGGGCTCGAGCCGCTGGTCGTCATTCACCACCCGGAGCCCAACGCCACGCCAGCCTCTCGGCGGACGCTGCTGTGGGACCGGATCATCAACGCGGCGGTCAGTGTGGCCCGCCTCTATCCGTCGGCGCAGGTGCAGCTCTGGAACGAGCCGGACCTCCCGGTATTCACCGATGCGTTCGGCGCGTTCAGTGGCGTGCGCATGCGCGAGCGCGGGCGCCTCTACGGCGAGATGCTGCGCCGCGCCTACCCCAAGATCAAGGCGGCGAACCCCAGGACGCTCGTGGTGACCGGCGGATTGGCGACCGGGCACGACAACCTGAAGGAATTCCTCGCCGGCATGGGCGACGCGCCTTACGACGTGCTGGCGCTCCACACCTATGGCCTCCCAGTGCTCCAGGTGGCGAGGGAGAAAGCTGCCGTAGCGCGTGCCGCGACGGGCAAGCCGCTCTGGATCACGGAGTTCGGCCTGGAGGAGGCCGTCATCCCGGCCGGCTGGGACCGTTCTCGCCGCGAGGTCGACCGGCTCCACCTGGAGGCGATGGAGCAGACCGTGGAGTGGAACGACGGGGCCGGTGTGTACGCCCGTATGTACTGGCACGTGCTGCGTCAGAACGGGGACAAGGGGTACGACCTCATCCGCGGCGACGGATCGCTCCGGCCGGCCGCGCAGTGGCTGCGCGCGCGGCATCGGTAAATCCGCCGTTGCTCCCGCGGCAACAAAAAGAAGCCCGGCCGCACTGCGCGGCCGGGCTTCTTCTGCTGGTGGGAGCGGCTACCGCCGGACGAAGACGAGCGTCGGATCGAGGGGGTACCGGCCGAAGCGTCGGCCATAGATCGCGAGCCCGCCCGGGAGCGCGGGGTCCACTTCCAGCCGCACGACCAGCCGTCCGGTGATGGCGGCCTTCGCGAGTGCCTCCGGAGGAACGGCGACCTGGAGCAGCTCGCCGTACGAGCCCGCCTCGCGCAGCTTGCGGTCGCGTAGCTGCGAGTGCCACGAGAGGATGCCGCGATGATCGGCGGGGTCGTCCCGCAGGTTCTGCGTGCCGGCCACGACCCCGTTCACCCGCACGGTGACCGCGCTCGGGAAGAGCGTCTCGTCGGTCATCGGGTAGGCGTTAGGGTTCCTGCTCGGATCGAAGGTCCCGCGACCACGCATATAGTCCCCGCCCATCTGCGCCGCGTTCTCGCGGTCCTTGCCGAAGAGCTGCTTGGACGAGACCTCCGCCACGAGCGAAACCGATTCCACCTGGTTCGGCGCGAGGCCCTGCGGCCAAGGCACCGCGTACTCGAAGAACCCGGAGCCGGCGCCGTTCACCTTCAGGCCGTCCAGCACGTTCCACTGCTTCTGCGACCAGCTAGCGCTGTCGAAGCGGGCGGGGTCGATCTGGACCAGCCGGGCGCGCCTGCCGTCGTCGAGCTGTACCTCCTGCGCCGCCTCGGCCTCCACCACGAAAGTGGTGAAATTTCGGTGCAAAACCCTCCCGGTCGCGTCCTCCAGCCGCACGGCGAGGACGGCGACCGAACCCTCGTTCGGCATGGTGACGGCCAGCGGCTCGAGATCCCCGGTCATCCAGGGGCGGTACGGCACGGCGCGGCTAGAGCGGCTGTACGTCTCCTTCCGTCCGAGCGCATCCCAGCCGTACAGCTCCGTGCGGAGGGTGAGGCGCTCGCCGAAGGCCCGTGTACCTGTCAGGAATGACGCATAGACGGGTACCTGGACCTGCTGCCCGGGCCGCACCGCCTGGCTCAGCTCCTCCCCCAAGGAAAGGTAGAGCGGGGAATGCAGGTCCTGCAGCGACATGCCCTCTACCAGCTCCTCCAGCCCCGTGACCTTCTCCGAGCGGTCGAAGCGCCAGTAGCCATTCCACTCGTTGATCACGTCGTGGTGCTCCGTGTAGAGCCACCCGGCGAGCTTCGGGTGCCGGCGGAAGGCGTTGACCGCGAGGTGGTAGTCCCAGCTCCAGTCCACGTCGCCCGTGCTCCCCTCGTACCCCCACACGTTGCCGAACTCCGAGTTGATCATCGGCTCGCGCCCCTGCCGGTACCCCTCCTCGAAGTTCCACCCCGAGCCCGGCCCGGTGCTGTCGCTGATCGTGCGCAGGTGGCTCTCCCACTCCCAGCCGGGGAGGTAGGCGTGCCACGAGTTGATGTCGGTGTCGGTGTGGCCGCGGTTGCAGCAGACCGAGTTGTCCTCGACCAGGCGGGTAGAATCGAGCTGCTTGGTGAGGCGGTAGACGGAAGCTACCCAGTCCTGGGTCGCGGGCAGGTACTGATCCCGGCCGTTGAGCTTCGTGACGAGGCCCCAGGTCTCGTTGAAGGGGATCCAGGAGAAGATCGATGGGTGGTTGTAGTCTCGAGCGATCATCCCCCGCAGCGCATGCTCCACATCCTGCCGCATCTCGGCGTCCGGCTCGCCCCAGGAGTTGGGGACGTCCGACATGATGAGCATGCCGAGGCGATCCGCCCAGTAGAGCTTCCGTGGCGTCTCGATCTTCACGTGCTCGCGAAGGCCGTTAAGCCCGATGCGCTTGGCTCGCACGATCTCGTCACGCGTGAACTCGTCCGTAGGGAAGGTATAGAACCCCTCCGGGTGATAGGCCTGGTCGAGCGCGAGCTGCAGGTAAACGGGCTGGTCGTTCAGTGCGATGTAAGGGATGTCGGTCCCGGGGAGATTCATGACCGAGATCTTCCGCATCCCGAAGTAGCTGCGAACCGCGTCCGGCGTGCTCCCGCCGGTGAGGTGGGCCTCCACCTCGTACAGGAACGGGTCGTCGAGCGACCACAGGTGCGCGTCGGCGATCGGTACGTCGAACGCGAGCTCTACGCGCCCGCGAGGAATTCGGCGCGTCACCGTCGGGATGGCGGCGTTGGTGAAGCGGAGCGTGAGCGTCTGGTCTTCGGTCGCGCGGCCCAGCAGCCGCGCCGTGACGCGCACGCGGTCGCGATCGACGTCGGGCGTGAAGTGGATGGCGCGGAGCGGGGCGCTGCCGCGGGCTTCCAGGTAGGGGGTTTGCCAGATGCCGCGCGCGTTTCCGTAGCCCTGCTTGCCGTCGAGCCTGAACGCCCGGGGTGCGTCGTCGACGCGGATCACGAGGCGTTGAGCCTGCCCGGGCCGGAGATGAGGGGTGAGCTCCATCTCGAAAGGCGTGTAGCCGCCCTGGTGCGAGCCGAGCGGCGCTCCGTCCAGCCAGGCCGTGGTGTGCCAGTCGGCGGCACCGACCACCAGGAATACGCGCTCGCCACGCCATTCGGTGGGCACCTGGATCTCGCGCGAGTACCAGCCGATGTCGGCGCTGTCGGTCACCTGCGCGAGCGGCGCGGCCCACGAGAAAGGCACCACGATTTGCTGCGGGGAAGGAAGTCTCGTGCGGTGCCAGCCCTGGGTCTCGCCCGTGTTCTGCTTGTCGAACTGGAACTGCCAGGAGCCGTTCAGATTCTGCCAGTGCTCGCGCACCCAATCCGGCCGCGGGTGCTCCGGCAGGGGTATGGCCGCGGCGGGGCTGCTCTGCGCTCGCAGCGGGAGCGGCGAGCCGAGCGAGCAGAGCGAGCAGAGCGAGCAGAGCGCCGCTGAGACGAAGGCTGCGTACCGACAGGCTCTACCAATGTGCATGGTCGGTCTGCGGAAGCGTGGGAAGCGGCACGAACCCGTGCGAGGTGCGCGCTCGCAGGCTCAATCTTCCTGCCGAGGCGGAAAAAGGCCAGGCTCGACGACCGCTGGCCGGCGTGAGCGCTGGATAGGGGCAGAGGAGCACCGGCCTCGACGGTCCCTTCGGCCGTGACTCGCAGGCGAAGGAATGAGACCCCGCCGGCCTAGCCGACGGGGTCTCATGGGTGGGGATCGTGCGCTTCCGGGATTACGCCTCGTGCGGCGCCATCACTCCGAGCACGCGGTCCAGCGCCATCACGTGGGAGCAGGTCGCGTGGTGCTGAAAGTATCCGCAGTCACACTTCCAATGCCCCTCGTGGAACTCGACCGTGTGCGGGCTGTTCTTCCCGTCGAACTCGACCTTCAGGTCCTTGAAGTGGATACGCTCCGGCTCGTCGGCGTACATCTTCGCCTTCTGGATCTTGTTGATCATCCCGGAATCGAGCATGCGCCACCTCCACTTTGGGTAAGAAATAGAAACGCCCACGCAGCGCGCTGCGTGGGCGTGTCAGTGTGACCGCACTCGAACACCTCGATCTTCTCCGGCGCAAGCGTCACCGAGGAGCTCCTTCAAGGGGGCGACGGGGTCGGTCTCGTCAAGAGCATATACACGCCGCAACGCACTGTCAAGCGAGAGAGGAAGTCGTCAGTCGATCGTCTTCGGTGCAGGTCAAGCCGGACTCACCGGCGGCTGGACCGGGTCGTTCATTGCCGGCAGCCGGAGTGGGGAAGCGAAGACCGAAGACTCACGATTGGACGACTACCTGTGTTCCGTCACCCCCACCTGCTCGCACATATCCAGCACGGGGCAGGTGGAGCACTTTGGGAGGCGGCCGGTGCATACGTGCTTACCGAAAGGCACGAGCAGTCGGTTGATCTCGATCCAGTAGCGCTTGGCCAGCTTCTGCTCGAGCTGGGCCATGGTCTTTTCGGGTGTGGCGGCCCGTACGTACCCCCAGCGGTTGGTCACGCGGTGGACGTGGATGTCGACCCCGATGCGCGCTTCGCCGCAGGCGACGCCGAGCACGAGGTTGGCGCACTTCGGGCCGACCCCGGGGAGGGAGAGGAGGACCTCACGGTCGCACGGGAGCCCGCCGCCGTGGCCATCCCGTACGCGTCGCGCGATCTCCACGATCTGGCGTGACTTGGCCTGGTGGAAAGCCGACGCGGTGATGACCGCATCCACGTCGGCGATGCCGAGGGCGGCGATCTCGGCCGGGGTGCGGGCGCGCCCGAAGAGCGCTCGTGCCATCTGGATCATCGCCTCGTCGCGCGTACGAATTGAGATGATGCAGGCGACCAGCTGCTCGAAAGCGGTTGTGTAACCCTCGTCGTGGAGCTCGAACATCGCCGCCTTGGGGAGCGGTTCCACCGCCTTACGGAGGCGACGGAAGAGGGTAGGGATGTGGATGGAAGACATGGTGCGAGAGTGCGAGAGTGCGGAAGGAACCACCTTCGCACTTTCGCGCTCACGCACCTTCTGAATCCGCTCAGGACTCCGGTCGCGTACCGCCCACCGCGGGATCGCCCTTGCTCTCGCCGCCGCGCTCGCGGATCACCACTCCCGACGAGTCGGGCCGATCTTCGCTGACGGTGTTGCCCTGGTGCTGATCGGCCTCGGGGATCCCGGCCATCTTCTGCGCGGGTCGGCCCGGGCGCTTGTCGTAGCCGTCGTCGACGAGACCCGCCGCCTCGAACTGCGGACCGCCGCCGGGGGCGTCGTCGAAGCCGCCTTCGGCGAACATCTGCTCGCCGAGCGGGTCGTCATTCTCGATCTCGTCGTCGTCGAACGAGGGATCCACATTCCGTTTGCCCATGGTGCCTCCACTCGGAAAGGTCAAGGTCGGTATCCCGTGAACCGGGATAACTCGTTTGTTGCACGGATGATACCAGGCGCACCGGGACGCCCCGCGCGGCACCCGTCAGGATAGCCGGATGGTGCGTGTCGGCGAAGTGCAATACCCCGCAACGACTTCTCGCGATTCGGCACTTGCTGTGCAGGCGAACATCGGCCATTTTTCCGAAGATTGCGCCTTTGGCCCGAGAACGCCGTTCGCTACCTTCGTCTCTTCCCGTCCGAAACCCACGTTACCCGGCAGTGAAATGTCTGGGGAGGCCGTGAATGGAACAGAGAATTCTGTCGGATCGAGATCTGTGGCTGTTGATAGCGGCGGGGCACCTGAACCTGCGGGGTGCGGATCTGGAGGCGGCGATGCTGGAGCGCGCGAACCTGGCGGGGGCGAACCTGGAACGCGCGTCGCTGCGGAACGCGAAGCTGAGCGGGGCGAGCCTCAAGGGCGCGAACCTCTCCGGCGCCGACGGCGCGATGGCGGAGATGAAAGGGGTGAATCTCACCGACGCGAATCTCACCGAGGCCTACCTGAAGGGGGCGGTTCTCTGGGGTGCGTACCTGGAGGGTGCGGTGCTCGAGTGGGCGTATCTTGAAGGCGCGTTCCTGGAGTGGACTGATCTCAAGCGCGCGCAGCTCACCGGGGCTTACCTGAAGGGCGCGAATCTCACGGGCGCTGATCTCGACGGGGCTCAGCTCAAGGGCGCGAATCTCACCGGCGCCTATCTCCGCGGAGCCGATCTGTCGAACGCCAACCTCGAGTGGACTACGCTCGAGTGGACCCATCTCTCCGGTGCGACGCTGGTGGGAGCGGATCTTCGCGGGGCGAACCTCACCGGTGCCGATCTCACCGGATCGAACCTAACCGGGGCGAACCTATCCGGCGCGATCCTGAGGGGCGCGGATCTCACCGGCGCCAACCTGCACAAGGCGGAGCTCTCGGGCGCCGACCTGGAGCGCGCGGAGCTCAAAGACGCCAAGCTCTCCGAGGAACAACTCGGCCGTGCTGGCGCTGCCGCCGCCGCGGCGCAGGTGCCGGGCGAGGAGATCGCCTAGACCACTTTCTCGACCCCTCCCGACCGGCACCGCGCGTTTGCCGCACGCGTTCCCGCTCCCTACATTGTCCGCCCCAGGTAGCAGCCACGCCCCGTCCCAGCGAGCGTGATCGTCGATGAGCAGACATGTGGCCCAGCCCGGTCTGGCACAGGCCCATCTGGAGTCCCGGCGCTGCCGGATACGTGGTGAGATCGCCCACCCGCTGAGGGCCGCCGGCGCGTCCGCCGAGCCGCTGCCGGCGGATCGCGTCCACCACCTCCTCCGCGAGGCGGAGGACCTCTACTGGAACGAGCTCTCCTGGGAGCAGGCGACGGACGAGGAAGTGGTCTCCGGCGGCCGACTGACCGAGCTCGTCTTCCCCGCGTTCCTCGCCTTCGTCGACGGTCTCCTCCCCAACGAATCCCGCGCCGGCTCACGCCCGCATCCGGACGTGGTGGAGAAGATCCTGATCTTCCTCTCCGATCACTTCCTCCGCTTCACGGTGGAGCTGGAGGGCGGCGCCGATTCCCAGCGGCTCGTCTGGGCGCGCGCGATGACGGCGCGGCTCATCGATCTGGTTCTGTACCGTCTCCATCAGCTCACCGCGGAGGAGTGCGAAGCGCTGGACGGGCGCTGCTGAGCTTCCGCTGCGCTGCTCCGACACTCCGGCAGAGGCCTCGCTTCCGTGAGCAGTAGGCTCCGCGCCAGCGCCCGTCCCGGGTACCCTTACCTCGCCGGGGCTCCGCTCGTCATGGCCCATCGAGGCGGCTCCGCGCTCGCGCCCGAGAACACGCTGCTCGCCTTCCGTCAGGCCGTCGAGTGGTGGTCGTCGGACATCCTGGAGCTCGACGTCCACCCGACGCGTGACGGCGAGGTGGTGGTGATTCACGACGCTACGCTCGACCGTACCACGGACTCGAAGGGCACCGTGGCGAAGCTCTCGCTAGCGCAGGTGCAGCGCGCCGACGCCGGCCACTGCTTTTCGCCCGACCGCGGGCGCAGCTACCCCTACCGTGGCGTCGGCGTGAGGGTGCCCACGCTGGAGGAGCTGCTCCGCGCGCTCCCCGGGATGCGCCTCAACGTGGAGATCAAGGACGGTAGAGCTCAGCGGCGGGTCTGGGAGGTGGTACACGCCGCGGGCGCGGTGGGGCGTGTGCTGATCGCGGCGGGGAAGGGCGCCCACCGGGCGAAGTTCGCGCGCTACGCGGGCCCGGTGAGCGCGTCCGGTACGGAGCTGCGTTCCTTCTATCTGGCGCATCGCCTTCGTCTCGCCCACCGCGCCCGCCCGTCAGTCGACGCCTTCCAGATGCCCGAGCGCTATGGCGGACGGCGGGTGCTCTCACCGAGGTTGATCGCGGAGGCGCACGCGCGCAACGTTGCGGTTCACGTCTGGACCGTGAACGAGCTCACGGACATGCGCCGGCTGCTGGACTGGGGCGTCGACGGCATCGTGACCGATCGCCCCGACCGGCTCGCGGCGGAGCTGCACCGCCGTAGCGGGCGGCCCCTTCCGCCGGGTCCACCGTCGGGTGCGGTGCCGCCTTCCGTGGAACGGTTGTTGCGCGCCTGAGGCGGCCCCGCGCGGGGGCATGAGAGCCACGCGAAACTTGTTTCGAGGAGCACGTTCATGGCGCGCTATGATGACGCCTGGAGCCGGGTCGGGCGGTGGGCGTACGACCGTCCGTATCAGCAGCAGCCTGGCTCCGGCTGGGGTGACGGGTTCGCCGGTGGCGGCGCAGGCCGGTGGCGCGCGGACCGCGACTTGGGGAACGCCGCCGGGCCGGGCTCCGCGTTCTCCGAGGGCCTCTACGGCCCCGGCAGGTACGGCCTCGGCCCCTATCACGAGCGGCTCAAGAAGCGCCGCCGCTCCGACGCGGAGCTTCTCCAGGAGGTCGAGGAAGCGCTCTTCTACGATACCTGGGTCGATGCCGACGCCATCAAGGTCGACGTGAAGGACGGGGTCGTCATCCTGCGCGGCGAGTTGCCGAATTTCGAAGAGATCCGCTACGCGACGGACGACGCGTGGGACGTGGATGGCGTGGTGGGCGTTCGCTCAGAGCTCTCGGTGGGGGGGCGGTAGAAGGCGATCGGCTGTCGGCTATCAGGCGCAGGGCGCGGTTGGAGGGGATGGCGCGCCGTAATGAGTGATTGGGGCTTCCATGGTGAAGGATCCGAGCTGGATGCGGCGTGCGTGCCGGCCGGCGACGGGTCCTTCCGTCGTTCGGAACCCGCGATGACGGGCTGCCACCGCTTCGAGAGCGCATGACGGTACCCTCATCGCTCGAAGAACGCTTCCTCGAAAACATGCGGGGGCTCGAGCTGGGCGCGCCGCCGGTGAGGCTGCTGGTCGCTGTCTCCGGGGGGCTCGACTCCGTCACGCTTCTCTACCTGCTCAGGTTCTGCGCGCGAGAGCTCCCGCTGGAGATTTCCGTCGCGCACCTGGACCATGCGATGCGGCCCGATAGCGCGAGCGACGCGCGCTGGGTACGAGGACTCTGCGAGGCTTGGGTGCTCCCCCTGGTGAGCTCGCGGCTGGAGCGCCGACCCGCAGGAGAGACGGGAGCGCGCGCCGCACGCTATCGCTTTCTCCGGCAGGCGGCACTGGACGAAGCGGCTCGCTTCGTCGTGACCGGGCACCACGCCGACGACCAGGCGGAGACGGTGCTCTTTCGCGCGGTGCGCGGCACGGGGCTCGGCGGGCTAGCGGGGATGCCGCCGATCTCCGACGCGGGGGTACTACGTCCCCTCCTCCCGTTCTGGCGTGAGGAGCTGCTGCGGTTCGCCCGGGAGCGACGCCTCGCGTGGCGGGAGGACTCGACGAATGCCTCCGCGGACGCGGCGCGGAACGTCATCCGGCTGGAGATCCTGCCGCGGCTGGAAAGCGAGGTGGCGCCGGCGGCGCGGCGGAACCTCTTGAGGCTCGCGCAGCTGGCCGGCGAAGCCGAGTCCGCTCTGCAGCGCGAGGCAGCGCGTGCGGAGGCCGAGATCGTTCGAGACGACGCGGGTTGGGCGATTCTTGCGAGGCGTAGACTGCGGGCTTATGATTCGACCATCGGCACCCGGATCGTGCGGAACCTCTTGCGCCGCTTCGGCGTCGTCCTGGGCAGGACGGGAACCCGAAGGGCGCTTCAGTTTATTATGCGCGCCCCGAGCGGGAGGGTGTTGGCCCTGCCGGACGGCGTTCGCATCGAGCTGGAGCTCGAGGCCGCGCGGGTTGGGCGGCCGGTACCGCGGCTCGAAGACGAGCCTCTCGCGATCGAGCGACTCGCCCCGGGCGAGCAGATGCAGGCGCCGGTGCGGATCGGAGGTAGGGCGTACCTCGCCAGGGTTCGCGTCGCTCGCTGCAACGGCGAGAGCGAGACGGCCGAGCCAGGACTGCACGGCCTGGTCCCGCT
>JAHWJV010000509.1 GCA_019348265.1 Gemmatimonadota bacterium | reverse complement strand
GCGGCTCGGGCGCCTGCACCAGGTCGATCGTGGTGGCAAAGCGGGTGGAGTCGGTCACTTCCGCCGCGATGCGGCCCTCCAGCTCTGCGCGCCGCTGCCCCATACGCCAGATGCCGAAGCCGATGAGGAGCACGAGCAGCAGCGCTCCGGCTCCCGCCATGACGGTGCGGGGCTCGGCACCGATAGCCGGAAGCTTCGGAAGCGAAAGGGAGGACCCGCCGCGCGCGGAGGGACGCCGCGCCTCGGCGCCGGGCGCGAGGTTGATCTCTATCACTGGAGCGGTTCTGGGATTACGCGGCGGTCCGGAGGGCGAGGCCGATGGGAAGCATGAGCATCGGGGCGATATCGTCCGCCGGGAACTGCGCGGTGGCTTCGGGACTGATACGGAGACGCTGCAGCGGGTTCGCGATCTCGATGCGAGTATGCGCGCGGGACGAGATGGTTTCGGCGAGCCAGGGAATCCGCGCCCCGCCGCCGGAAAGGTACACGGCTCCGAGCCCGCGCCCGAGCGCCGCATCGACCGAGAGAAACGCAAGCGCCCGCTCGATCCCCATCCCCAGCTCCTCGCTACGCTCCGTCAGCAGTGACGAGAACTCCTCCGCGCGACCCGAGCGACCCTGGATCACCGACTCGGCCTCGTCCTGCGACAGTCCGTGCATGCGGCGAAGCTCTTCGCGGACGTGCCGCGAGCCGAACTGCACCTCGCGAGTCACCGACGGCACGCCGTCCTGCTGAATCAGAATGGTCGAGATCTCATGGCCGACGTTCACCAGCGCGACCACCCCGCGAGACACGTCGGGGTAGTTGTACTCGAAGGCGTTGTGAATGGCGAATGCGTCGACGTCCACGACACTCGCGGTGACGCCCGCCTCTTCCAGAAGAAGCATCCGCTGGTCGACGAGCTCGCGCTTGGCGGCCACCAGCAGCACGTCCATCTGCAGCCCGTCGGCCTCGGGATCGAGGATCTGAAAGTCGAGCTGCACGTTGGCCATGTCGAAGGGAACGTACTGCTCCGCTTCCCAGCGAATCACCTCGCGCGCGTCCTCTTCCCGCATCCGATCCATCAGGATCTTCTTGACGATCACGTCGCGGCCGCCCACGGCGGTCACCACCTGCTTCACGGGTGAGCCCAGCCCGCTGAGGACCGCCCGGATGGTATCGGCCACGAGCGTCGGATCCATGATCTCGCCCTCCACGATCGCGTCGGCGACCAGCGGGAGGTAGGAGATCCGGCTCAGCTCGGGCTCCGTGCCGCCGTGGTTTATCACGGCGGCTTTCACGAAGCCACTGCCGATGTCGAGCCCGACGGTGGTCTTCGGGCGGCGAAGAAAAGAGATCATTTATGGGAGGTTACCGGGCGGTGCCGAACCACTGGACCACGCGGGAAGCTGCTGGGCGCTTACGAGGATGGTAGGCCGCAACAATAAATCTGCCGCACTACCGCGTCAATGACGACCGTCTTTCACTATTTCAACGGACGACCTCGAGCCACGAGATGGTGCGGCGAACTTCCGGCGTCCCGCCGTTGGGCGCGGCGTTCGCGTAGGCCTTCAGCGCGGAATCGACCAGGCACTTGTTGTAGCTCACGGAAACGGTCCCGTCGAGATCGCTGTCGTCGCCGGCGTCGCTGACGAGGTTTTGCCCGTCCATCGCCATGCTGGCGATCGCTCCGCTTATCGTCACGTTGCCGGCGAGACTGAAGTTCTGCTCGGCCAGGATGATCCCATTGAAGTCGATGTTCCCGCTGATGCTGACGCTTCCGTTGAGGACGATCAGGATCCCCGTGTACGTGCCCGGGCTGACGGAGATCGTACCGCCCTGAGCATCGACGACCACTACGCCCCCTGGAGCCTGCATCGCACTCGCCAGCCAGGCGCTCGTGTAGGCAGGATTCTGGTTGCGATAGCGCCAGTTCGCCGTAGGGACACCCGCTGCGAGCTCGTCGATGGTCTTCCCATCGAGCAGGTTGTTCACGAGGCTCACGCGTGTGCCGCCGACCTCGATCGCCGCCTGACCGCTGACACTGGCCCCCGCGTCGCTAGTTCCCACGAACCGGTCCAGACGTGTGCCGCTCTGCTGGTCGTTCCCGACACTGATCTGCGACTCGCTGGAGATCCGTAGCGCCTCCACGCCGGCGCTGCCACAGGCGTTCGAACGCCCGTTCACGTCGAAGGCGTTGCCGCTCACGCTCAGGTCGCCCGCCACCGTCATCGCCGAGGTGATGTTGAGGTTCGGCGGGACTGGAGGGGGCATGATCTGGGTGATCATCGCCGATACCGTGCGGCCGCCATTCTGGGCGGGGTACGCGAGCACCGAGTAGAGCCGGAGCCTGCGCTGGTCGGCGAGCAGCTGGGTGCCCAGCTCGATCACCGTCAGCTTCACCGCGGGTCCGCCGCCGGGCGGCGTGTAGGTGAAAGGCCCGCTACCGGCGTCGTTCTGAGCCGTGGTGCCGCGCTGCGCGACGTACGCCTGCAGCCCGCCCTCGGCGGAGTACAGCCCCTGCGTGGCCCCCTGATGGGCGCCGCTGATCGCCAGCTCCGTCGAGGAGGTGACCAGCGCCGTGCTCACGAGCAGAGACACCGTCACCAGTCCCAGCAACGCCAGCGGTAGCGCGACGCCGCGCTCCTCCCGCAGCAGACCGGTAGTTGGATCTCGCATGAGTGCTCCTAGTTCGAGACGTTGCGGAGGTAGACGTCCGTAGAGAACGTGTCCGTCTGCTCCGCGCGGCGATTCCCCGCCGGTCCCGCCTGTGCCCTGCTCTCGGCGATCACGCG
>JAHWJV010000508.1 GCA_019348265.1 Gemmatimonadota bacterium | reverse complement strand
GACCGGTTCGGCGGTGAGTAGGGGCGGCAGTTTCATGCCGGCGGTCATGCGCGTGCGCACGAAGCCCGGCTTCACCGTGACGACCCGAATGCCGGCCGGGGCGAGACGGTTGCGCAACCCCGAGAGAAAGGCCGTGAAGCCGGCCTTGGCGGCCCCGTAAACGTAGTTGGAGGCGCGGCCCCGGTCGCCGGCCACCGAACTCACCCCGACCAGGGTTCCGGATCCCCGGGCACGGCGGCGCGAAGCATGAGGTTGGAGCGGCGATAGAGCCGGACGAATCACACGAGAGCGGGGCCGCACCAATCCGGTGCGGCCCCGTCTGTCATTTCACCCGGTCGAACCCGGCTGTTCCCTTTACTGCTGGCAGGGAGCTCCCGGCCCCGCGACGGGCCGATCGACGGTGGGGCGCTTCCCGAGGTTGGCCACGTTGACGAGGAGATCGCCGATGTAGCTCGCCACTCGCGCCAGGTGCGTGTAATCGATGTACTGGGGCTCGTCGGTCACCTGGTGATAATCGGCGTGGCCGCCGGTGGTGAAGAAGATGACCGGGATTCCGTAGCGCGCGTAATTGTAATGGTCGCTGCGGCAGTAGATGTTCGCGGGATGACCGTTCGCGTCGAGGGAGTAGTCGAACGAGAGCCCGTGCTGACCGGTGCGGTTCACCGTCTCGGCGAGATCGCCGAGCTCTGTGGACAGGCGCCGGGAGCCGATCAGCTGAAGGTAGTTCGGGTTGCCGCGCAGCGGCCGGCCGTCCGCCGAGAGACCGGTCAGGTCGCTGGCGCCGCCGCGGCCGACCATGTCGATGTTGAGCTGTGCGACGATGGAGTCGCGCGGCACGGTAGGATGATCGGTGAAGTGCTCCGAGCCGAAGAGACCGAGCTCCTCCGCCGTGTGCCAGACGAAGAGGACCGAGCGCTTTGGCCGCGTCGGCTGGGAGGTCAGCCATTCCGCGATCTCGAGCACGGCCATGGATCCGGAGGCGTCGTCGTCGGCGCCGTTGTTGATGGAGTCAGTGCGAGCGGTGCCGGGGTTCGCCAGCCGATACGCCGCGAGCTCCGCATTCACCTGCGCCTGCTCGGCCGGCGTGGCGCGCTTGTTCGCCTGCTCGGCGCCCTGCGGGCGCACGATGCGATTGAAGATGCGCATGGAGTCGTGATCGACTACGGTTCCGCCGGCGCCCACGTGATCGCTGTGCGCACCGATGGCGACGTACTGACCGCGGAGCGCGGGGTCACTCCCGGGGAGGATAGCGATCACGTTGCGCGCCGGGAACGGCGCGGGGGCGCGGCTATAGCGCAGGTCCAGCGAGACCGTCTTTCCCGCTGCTCCGGGTTGGAGCTGAGCGACCGGCGAATCGAACAGCCTGTTCGCGGCCCCCGGCGTCACGTAAAGAACCGGCGGCTCGCCCGCGCCGGAAGGTCGGTCCAGCGCGAGACCCGCGGGGTCCGCGCCAGCGCCGAAGAACTCGGCCGGCGCGATCACCGCGAATGCCGCCGCGCCCTCGATCGGCGCGCCGTTCCCCGCCATTCGGGGATCGAAAGTCCAGACCACGAGCTTTCCGCGCGCCTGCTCCGGGGAGACGGACGGTGGCGCCCCGAAGGTGCCGGCGAAGACGACCGGCAGACTCGTGTTGGTGAGGGTGGCTCCCTGAATTGGCCCCCACTCGGTACGGAGGCCGAGCGCCGCCCCGCCGACCTCCAGCCTCGAGGCCGGGTCGAGCGACTGGCTGACCAGCGGGACCGTCTGGAAGTACGTGCCATTCTCCCCCGCCGGCTGAAGCCCCAGCCGCTGCACCTCGCGAGCGAGGTAGTCGGTCCCCTTCACATTGCCGATGGTCCCCGCCTCGCGGGTGTGCATCGAGTCGTCCGCGAACTGGTAGATCCGCGTCGTCAGATCGGCCGCGTTCAGCGCCGGCGCGGTGGGCCGCGGAGCGTGAGTACGCGGCAGTGGCGCCGGTGCGATCGCCTGCGCGGCGGCCAGCGAGGGCCCCAGGAGCGCCGCGAGTGCGCTGAAGAGGAAGCGAGTCGAGATCATTAAAGTTCCGGGTGGAGGAATATGATGTTGCGGTGGGTCGCGGGTGCGGAGCGCGGCTCCGGCGCTGCCACCGCGCTGCGGAGAGAGACGACAGCCCCTCCCCCTACGGGCTGAAGTCTCGATGGTTTCACGCGATCTGCACGCGGATCCGTAGTAGGCCGCGAGCATCGCGGGGGTTCCAGACGGCGCAAAAGATCACCGTCGGAACAGTCGAGAGGGCACCCGAAAACTCGAGTGCCCCCCCGGCGTCGTGGCCAAGCCGTTCAGCGCGGGGGCTTCGGATCCAGGTTCCGCGTGAGGTCTTCCGGCGTGACGGCGCAGTTCACCCCGCCGGCAGGGACCTCGACGCCCGACACCCAGAGCAGCGCGTTGAGCACCAGCTTGCGGGCGTTCTCGTTGCCCCAGTTCGCGTGGAAATGGCCGCCCGTGTAGCCGAAGCCGCGCCCCCCGTCCGGCCGCTGCACCGCCCACGCCATCGTCTCCGCGTGCCCTTTCGCCGCCTGGATGTGCGGGTAAGGTCCGCGCGGCGACACGTACGGCCCATCGCGCACCGCGTCGGAAGGGGTCGCCTGCAGGATCGGGGTGATGCCGGTCATACCGGGACGGAACTGGATGTTGAAGTACCATTCGTCGCGGGTCGTGAACGGCTGAACGCCACGAGCGATGGGGTGGTTCGGCATCCGCTCGAATGAAGCGTCCCAGATCGGGTTCACGGAGAAGAGGTTCTCATAGTAGCCGCCGGTC
>JAHWJV010000507.1 GCA_019348265.1 Gemmatimonadota bacterium | reverse complement strand
GCGGACGGTGCGAACCGGGCCGCGTGCCGAGTTCGCCATCGACAGCATAGAGCCGGGGGAGTATCGCCTCTGGGCCGATACGGTGATCGACGCGGAGCACTGGACCTGGCTCGAGCCGGTCGCGATCGAGGCGGGCGACTCCATCCGCCTCAATCTCACCAACGCGAACGTGGACGAGAACCCCTTCCGCTGTAAATCCTGAACGGGACGGGGTGCGAGGAGGTCGGGTCCGTATTACCTTCGCACCGTCGCCCCCACGCCGCACCTCGGATCCGCCGCATGCCGCAGCCCGACCCGTCATCGCTCGAACACCTCGAGCACGCGCGAGAAATCGTGTGCGACGCGCTCCAGCAGCTGGAGGAGGCGCAGCGAGTCCTCTTTCGGGCCGGCGACCGGTACGTGGGCGAGGTGTGGGGCGACGGCGTTCGCTCGGTCATCGAGGTGACCGAGCGGATCACGACCATCGCCGGAGATTTGAGCCGTATCCCCATCGAGATCGATCGCGTCGCCGCCCGCGACCGCGCAAGGTGACGCCCGGGGCTGCCCATGATGAAGCGGGCGCATTATATATGCTGCAGACCGTTCATTGCGCCCGGTACGACCGTGCGGGTGTGCCCAGACTCCGAATCAGCTAGCCGACTCCTTCGAACCCCTGTGGACTATGCAAACGAATCGACGGTTGTTGACGCTCCTGCTCACCCTTCCGGCCATCGGCTGCG
Source organism: Gemmatimonadota bacterium (assembly GCA_019348265.1). GTDB lineage: Bacteria > Gemmatimonadota > Gemmatimonadetes > Longimicrobiales > Longimicrobiaceae > JAHWJV01. The sequence goes on along the minus strand of JAHWJV010000507.1, from coordinate 2,061 downwards.
CGCAGCAGTCGTCCCTGTCTTCCGCGGCGTCGGGTGAGCCGATGGTACAGGTTTCAGCCAACGAGGCTGCGCAGCGCGTGGACGTGACGGTGGACGGTCGGCCGTTCACCTCGTACCTCTTCCCGAGCACGATCCAGAAGCCGGTCCTCTATCCGCTGCTCACCGAGTCCGGCAAGGCGGTCACGCGCGGCTTCCCGCTGGAACCGACCCCCGGTGAGCGGGTCGACCACCCGCACCACGTCGGTCTCTGGTTCAACTACGGAGACGTGAACGGGCTCGACTTCTGGAACAACTCTGACGCGATCCCGGCCGCGCAGAAGCCGAAGATGGGGACGATCGTGCACCGCCGCATCCGCGGCACCGACAGCGGGCGCGGCGAAGGCTCGCTCGAGGTCAGCATGGACTGGGTCGATCACCAGGGGAAGGTGCTCCTCCGCGAGGATACGCGCTTCGTCTTCCACGCGAGCCGCGGGCTGCGGGGAGTCGACCGGATCACCACCCTCACCGCGGCGAACGGCCCGGTGTCGATGACGGACAACAAGGAGGGGGTGCTCGGCCTCCGCGTGACCCGCGCGCTCGAGGCCCCGGCTACGCAGCCCGAGATCTTCACCGACGCGGCCGGCCGTCCGACCACGGTCGCGGTGCTGAACAACGCCGGCGTGACCGGGAAGTACCGCACCTCGGAGGGCGTCGAGGGTGACGCGGTCTGGGGCACGCGCGGACGCTGGACGACCCTGTCCGGTGTGGTCCAGGGCGAGCCGGTGACGCTGGCGATCCTGGATCACCCGCGGAACGTCGGCTTCCCCACCTACTGGCATGCGCGCGGGTACGGCCTCTTCGCGGCCAATCCGCTCGGGCAGGCGGCGCTCAGCAATGGCAAGGAAAAGCTGAACTTCAGCCTTGCGACCGGGCAGTCCACTACCTTCCGCCACCGCATCCTGATCCTCTCGGGCGCGACGGCGCCGGAGCGCATCGAGCAGCTCTACGCCGACTGGGCTGACTGAGCGTCCAGGCTAGCGGGTCGTGAACAGGGGAGGGGTGCACATGCGCCCCTCCCTTTTTGCCGTTCATCCCAGGCGCCGCGGACTTGGCATTCCTATCGCCCCGGCTCATTATACGGCGCTGACCCGTTCCCCTTTCGGCCGACCTCATGCGATATGAGACGAAGGTGAAGCTGTTCGTGGAGGAGGATCCGGGGGAGTGGATCGCCTGCGCGATCGTATGCCTCTACGACCGCGACCGCCTCTCGCCCGACGACCAGCTCGGGATGGACGTAACCGATAGCTACGGGGAAGCGACCTTCCGCTTCACCGAGGACGACTTCCTCGACTTCGACGACCGGGTGGGAGGCGCGCTGCCAGAGCTCTACGTCCGCGTCTACGATTCCGCCGGAGAGTGCGTCGTCTCCACCCGCGGGGGCGCCGAGCGCAACGCCATCCCCACGTTGATCCGCATCCCGGTGGCGCGGGAATTGGCGAAGAAGCACGGACTGATATGAGTAACTTTGCGCATCACACGGCCCCATCCCTGCGTCACGGCTTCAGCCGGGGCGCGATCGCGAACAAACAAGCCAAGGCATCAAATGGCAGACGATAGAAATCGCGGACGGCCGCGAAGCTCCGGCGGTGGGCGGCCGCAATTCTCCTCTTCGCGCCCGCGACCACAGCCGTCCGGACGAGGCGCCGAGGAGCTGCTGGAGTTGGCCGACGAGCTCGAGGAACAGGCGCGGGCGCTGCTGGGACATGCGCGGAGCCTGCAGCGGATGGCCGAGCGGATGGAGCGTGGCTCCGGCGGCCGGGCCGAGCGCGGAGAGCACTCCGAGCGCGGTGAGCGGACGGAGCGTCCCGACCGAAGCGAGCGGCCGTTTCGAGCGGAGCGCCCGGAGCGCGACCGGGACGAGCGGCCCGCGCGCGGTCCCCGGAGTGAAGGTGGACGCGCGGAAGGCAGCCGATCGGAGCGGCCGCAGCGCGTCGAGGGTGACCGCGGGCCGCGAAGCGGCCCGCCCAGAGGCGGCGGGGGGCGCGGGGGCGCCGAGGCGCGTGAAAGGAAGAGGCCGAGCGA
>JAHWJV010000506.1 GCA_019348265.1 Gemmatimonadota bacterium | reverse complement strand
CGGCAGCGAGCGGTCGGGCAGCTGCACGGTCTCGTACGCCACCGCGGTCGTGCCGCTCGCCAGCAGGGCGTCGGTGCACTCGCGCGAGGCGGCCAGGTGCAGGTAGGTGAACAGCACCTGGTCGCTGCGCATGCGGTGGTACTCCGACGCCACCGGCTCCTTCACCTTCAGCACCAGGTCGGCCTCGGCCCAGACGTCGTCGGCCGTGCCGATGATCTGGGCGCCGGCCGCGACCGGGTGCTCTCCGATCGCCAGGGGCTCAACATCACCCCCGCCTACTCGCCCGACGGCGAGACGGTGGCGTTCGGCACATCGGCCGGCGGCAACACCGAGGTGGCGACGCTCCGCACGACGGGCGGCGGCCTCCAGCAGCAGACCAGGGGAAATCGCAACGACTCACTCTCGCCGTCCTTCTCCCCGGACGGGAGGCAGATCGCCTTCGTCTCCAACCGTCTCGGCGAGCCGCACGTGTACGTGATGCCCGTGGGCGGTCAGCCGCGGCTGGTGTCCGAGTACGCCTACGGCTCGAACGGGTACAACACCTCACCGGACTGGTCTCCGCGCGGATCGCAGATCGCCTATCATTCGCGCGTCCGCGGCATCCACCAGATCGTGATGGTCGACGTGGACAAGGGGACGCGTCGGCTGCTGACCAACGTGGGCAACAACGAGGACCCGAGCTGGGCCCCCGACGGGCAGCACCTGGTGTTCGCGTCGAAGGACCGTGACGGCGGCGGCCTCTTCGTCCTCGACACCGTCAGCGGCCGCGTTCGCCCCCTGCTGCGCGGCGCCGGCTATGGCCTGCCCGACTGGTCGGATACCCTGTACCGCGCGTCGACCGCCGCCGCTCGCTAGCATTCGGCCCCCGAGGCCTTTTCCTGGCGCGACCGCGCCGCCTGATACCACCCCCTGGAGGGAAGAGATGACGCTCCGTCGAGTTGCTGCGCTCGTGCTGGTCGCTGTCAGCGCATACGGCTGCACCCGCAAGCCGCCCCCGGTCGCCGTGGCGCCGCCCGCGTCGCCTGCGGCGCGCACGGACAGCTCCGCCATCCTCGCGGCGCGGGCGCAGGCGCGGCGCGACTCGATCGCCGCCGCCGAGCGCGTCGCGCGCGACAACGCGGAGCGCGACCGCGTAGCGCGCGTGGCGCGGATGCGGGAGACGCTCTCCGACATCGTCTACTTCGAGTACGACAGCGATCAGCTCACTCAGGAGGCGCAGGAGAAGCTTCGCACCAAAGTCGCGATCATCCGCGCGAACCCGAACCTGCAGCTCCAGGTGGAGGGGCACGCCGACGAGCGCGGCTCCACCGAGTACAACCTCGCGCTCGGCCAGCGACGGGCCGAGACGGTGCGCGACTTCATGGCAGGCTACGGCGTCGACACCGGCCGGATCGTCACCATCAGCTTCGGCGAGGAGCGTCCACTGGTGGAGGGCGGGGAAGAGTCGGCCTGGGCCCGCAACCGCCGCGCGGAGTTCTCCATCGCCGGCGGAGAGATCACCACCATCCCGCCCGAGGTACGGTAATGAGATCCCGTCGCCTCGTCCCGCTCGCTCTGGTACTGGCGATCCTCGGTGGCTGCGCGACCAAGCGCGACCTGCGGGACCTCCAGACCGAGATGCAGTCCAACCAGAACGCTCAACGGGCGCTGCTCCAGGAGATGCGCGCGGAGATCCGCCGGCAGAACGCCATGCTGATGGACTCGCTCTCCACCAAGGACGTGCGGCTTCGTGGCGATCTGGCCAACCGCCTCGTCCAGATCGAGCGGCAGCTCGTCCAGATCCAGGAGCTGACCGGCCAGGGCCAGCAGGGCCTGACGCAGCTCCGTCAGGAGCTCCGCGCCGCGGAGGAGGCGGCGCGCTCAGCCGCGGCCGCCGCAGCCGCTGCGACACCGACCTCCGCGGCGACGGCGGCGGCGGGTGACCCCGCCGAGCTGTTCACCGACGCCCGCGCCGCGCTCGACCGCGGCTCCTTCGCCACCGCCCGCGCCGGGTTCGAGGAGTTCGTGCGGGCCTTTCCGCAGCACGCCCGAGCCGCCGAAGCGCAGCTCCTGATCGGGGAGAGCCGCGAGAAGGCGAAGGAAAGCCAGCCCGCGCTGGAAGCGTACCAGCGCGTCGTAGAGCTGCACCCGAACTCCACGCAGGCGCCGACCGCGCTCTTCCGGGCGGCCATGCTCGAGGTCGCTGCCGGCAACCGCTCCCGCGCTCGCACCATGCTCACCCAGCTCACCACCGCCTATCCGCGCAGCCCGGAGGTGACGAGGGCGAGGACGGAGCTGGCGAAGCTGCGGTAGGGAAGCTATCAGCTATCAGCTATCAGCTATCAGCTATCAGCTATCAGCTATCAGCTATCAGCTATCAGCTACGGCCAAGCAAAGCGTAGCGCTGGCTCCGAAGCGCGCCCGGTCGCCCGCCGGGACATTGGTGAACGCGGCTCGGCGCGCTAACTTACCGGTGCCGGCGCGAACATCCCCGCTCCGACACCGGTACTTCTTTTCAGGACCATCGGCCATCCACCATCGGTCTGTTCTGACTGATAGCTGATAGCTGATAGCTGATAGCTGATAGCTCCAATGCGCTGCCCTTTCTGCCAGCACCTCGAAGACCGCGTGGTCGACTCGCGCTCGAGCCGCGAGGGGCGAGCCGTGCGGCGGCGGCGCGAGTGCATGGCGTGCGCGCGGCGGTTCACGACGTACGAGTACATCGAGGAGCGGCCGCTCCAGGTCGTGAAGCGCGGGGGGGAGAGCGAGCCGTACGATCGGCGCAAGCTGCTGCACAGCATCCAGGTCC
>JAHWJV010000505.1 GCA_019348265.1 Gemmatimonadota bacterium | reverse complement strand
CAGCGGCGCCGGCGCCCGGGCCGGCGGCGGGGAGCACCCCCCCACGGGGGGCAGGCGCCACCAACCCAGCCCCCCCTACTGTGGGTCCTCACCGATGCGGCTAAGAAGCCTCGTCCCTTACCGTGCGGCTCGTGCCGCCTGGAAGAGCGGCAGGTATTCTTTGTATCCTTCCGCTTGGAGGCGCTCCACCGGGACGAACCGCAGCGCGGCGGAGTTGATGCAGTAGCGCAGCCCCGTCGGCGCCGGCCCGTCGTCGAAGACGTGCCCCAGGTGGGAATCCGCCCCGCGCGAGCGGACCTCCGTCTGCACGCCGAACCACCCGCGCTCTTCGCGCTCGACAGCGTTCCTCGCCACCAGCGGGCGGGTGAAGCTGGGCCAGCCGGTTCCAGAGTCGTACTTGTCCAGCGAGCTGAAGAGCGGCTCGCCCGACACCACGTCCACGTAGATCCCCGCTTTCTTGTTGTTCCAGTACTCGTTGCGGAAGGCGGGCTCGGTGCCGTCCTTCTGCGTTACCTTGTACTGCACCGGCGTGAGCCGCCGCCGGAGCTCCGCGTCGCTCGGCTTGTCGTAGGTCGGCGAGTGGACCGCGACGACCGGACGCGCCTGCGCGTCGACGGATTTGCTCTCCACACATCCCGCGAAGCCCGCGAGCACCAGCGCGACGGCGGCGCTCCGGACGTAACCCGGCATCGAGATAATCATTCGATCCTCTCTCTCGGGAGGGCCCGCACCGGACCCAGCTGGCCCGGCAGCGCGGCTCCCTCGTTACCCTTATTTCGATGCCTGTAATCTACTACGACATGGCGATATAAGTAACATGCTGACAATACTTTAATCGCATCATAACAATGGTGTCTACGCCTTGCCCCAGAGCTCCTCCAGCCGCTGTGCCCGCCCGCAGCTCCACTTGTAGAACTTGGTGCTGAGCCGCTCCCTCTGGTCCGCTGGAGCACGCATGCCCAGCAGGGCCGCGATTGAGACCAGCAGGTTGCGCATCTCGACTCCTGTGCAGTGGGGATAACCATCGGTGGGAGCGGCCCCCGGAGCAGTTGCTGATGCCCCCGGTCACTCGCGAATCGAGCCGTGCTCCGTCGCCAGTGCGCGGCGTACGGGCTCGCGGTGGAGCCGAGATCCTATAGCCCGCGCTCATGCTCTCGCGGAATCGGGACTGGTAGCGGCCCCACGGTTCGCTCCCGGTCATCAGCCCCTGGGTCCGTTCGGGCGATCCCGCCCAGCCGGCTCAGCACCGCCTCGGCGACCGCTCCATAGACGAGGTGCCCTACGAACCCGCGGGCGTGCGTCTGCCAGGGAAAAGCTTCCGGCCCCGGGGCCAAACCGAAGAGGGGGATGAGGCCCTCGTCGACGAGAAGTGAAGCGACGGCCCCGTACCCGAGGCCCCGCCCGGCCCGGGCTGCCGGGAGGCGCCCGCGCAGTGCTCCGTAGACCGCGCCCATTCCCACCCCGACGGTCCACTGGAGGGCGGTCCCCGCCATTTCCCGCTCCCTCTCCGTCAGCCGGATTCCCGCCGCCGCCGCGCCCCGTTCGGCAATGACCTCTAGAGCCGGGATGCCCCTCCGCGCGCAGGTCTCGCGTCTCCGCACGGCCGGGTCCTCGTGATCGTAGAGGAAGATCAGGACCTGGTCCATGACCCACCACGCCACCGCTCCGGCCAGCGCGCCCTTCGCCAGATCGATGGTGATCCGTGCCCCCTGTTCCCCGCGCGACATCCGCCTTCTGCGCATGTCCGGGGAGCGGCGCGCGGCTCCATCGTGCATCACACCACCTGGTCGAGCGCCCTGACCGTGGCGTCCGTGACGGCGCCCAGAACGAGGTGCGAAACCAACCCGCGCCAGTGGGCCTGAGTCGGATATTCGCGGGGCTTGCCTGAGGTGCCGATGATCGGGTTCAGTCCCTCGTCCTGAAGCAGAAAGAGCCCGAGCCCATACGCGAGCCCTCCAGCCGCGCCAACGCCGCCGACGCGCTTGTGCAGTGCTCCATATAGCGCCCCGGGCATCACCCCCAGGCCGTAGTGGACGGCGACTCCGGCGGGGTGCGGCTGCCTCGGCGTGAGTTCGGTGCCCATCACTTCGGCCGCACGATTCGCCATAGCGTGCGCCGGATCCAGGCCGCCGGGCCTCGCTTCGCGCTCCTGCTGGCGTGCTTGCAGGTCCTCGTGGTTCCACATGTACGAGCCCACCTTGTCCATCACCCATACACCGACGGCGCCGGCCACCGCACCCTTGATCATATCGGTGACCAGGTCTCCATTCTCGGCGCGTCGATACTCTGTTCTCTCGCGCATCTTCGTCTCCTCGGGGTCTGAGTCAGGATGTGCGGGATGTGCATAGAACGTTCCGCTTACGTGCGTTAGGTGAAGGCATCCGTGCAGGCACCCTCCCGCTACTCCTGTTTTTCCACGTTGAGCGCGGCGGAGTTGAGGCAGTAGCGCTGTCCCGTCGGCTGGGGTCCATCCGGGAAGACGTGCCCGAGATGTCCGCCGCAGGCGTCGCACATCACTTCCGTGCGGCGAATCCCGTGGGTGAGGTCCGTCTCTTCGCGGATGTTCTCCTGCGAGATCGGGGCATAGAAGCTGGGCCACCCCGTCCCGGAGTCGGCCTCCACGCGCCAGAAGCAGCATCCGCCCAGGGCGGGGGTCTCCCGAAGATGACTCGACATAGACGAGCTCCTTCCATCACCGTGAACGGCCGCTTCGCCTCGCCCGAGCTGTTCCAGCCGCCGGGCGCGGCCGCAGGCGACCGTTGCGCCGGATGCTCTGTCCGCTGTTGTTCAGGCACTGCCCT
>JAHWJV010000504.1 GCA_019348265.1 Gemmatimonadota bacterium | reverse complement strand
GCGGTGGCCGAGGAGGAGGAGCTCCTCGGGCCGCACCTGGTGACCCTGCGGATCGTCCACCGCGTCGCTGGCGAGATCACCGGGCGCTCGCTGCCCATCAACGGTGCCGGGGCCGTCGGCGCCGCGCTCGCCGACGCGGGCCTGCCCGTCGGGCAGTTGCGCGGCTTCGCGCTGCTGGCGCGGGTCGCGGGCCTCCTCGGGCACCTCCGTGCGCAGCGCGCCGCCATAGCGCAGGTGCACCAGCGCGAGGTTCACGAGGCCGAGCGCGATGAAGGCGAGCTTGGCGTAGAAGGCCGGGTTGCGCCCGAGCGCGCTCGCCTCCGCGGCGAGGAGCACCAGTCCGGTGGGGATCTGGAGCGCGAGGCCGAAGGCGGCGAGCGGGATCGCGACCCGGCCCGTCTGCGCCGCCACCCAGCCGCGCCGCAGCAGCACCTGGATGTCGAACACCGCGATGCCGCCGAGCACCAGGGCGGCGCCGATCACGTGCAGCACGTTGGCGACCGTGAAGGTCCAGGCGGAGTGGCGCGCGAGGTGGCCCAGGCCCGAACCCTCCAGGGCCCGCAGCGCCTGCTGCTTCCAGCCCGAGCCCGGCCACGACCAGGTGTAAGCGACGTCGATCCAGGTGGGGTCGACCACCTCCGCGCGATCGATGTACCCCCAGTCGCGCAGCTCCTGCACCGTGGCCTGTGCGTAGGCGTCGATCTCCGCTTCGCTCGGCTTCTGGCCACCCGGATAGGCACGCTCCACGTAGATGCTCACCCGGTCGTGGTCCTCGCGCGACGAGGCGGGGAGGAAGGAAGTGTCCACGTTGCTGTAGAAGCCCACCCGGTGGAATCCCGCCTTCGCGTCGGGGTTGTAGAGCCAGTGCTCATCCGGGCAGCGGGGGCCTTTCGTCCCGCCGATGTTGAGCACCAGCACCGAGGTGTAGGGATCTCGCTCGGCCTCCACCTCGATTCCCGTCATGTCGAGGACGTAGTTCAGCGGAAGAGTGGATGCCACGAGGTCGTAACGGGAGCCGGAGCCATCGGCGAAGAGAACCTCCTTCCTCTTCACGTCGATCTTGACGACCGTCTTCCCGTAGCGCACCGAAGCCAGCTCCGCCATCCGCTGCGACAGGCGGTTCAGCCCCTCGACCGGGTACACATAGGTGGTATTGTACCCCACGGGCGGCGCCTGGTCGAACGCTCCCTGGATGACAGCGGTGAGACTCACCGGCGACTTGTAGGCATCCTGCGGCGCGATGCGCGTCCAGAGCCCGGCCGTGTAGAGCTCATGGAAGGGCGCGAAGAAGAGATCGGTCAGGGTCTGCCCGAAGCTCTGCGTGATCCAGTCGGCCATCGTCCGCGGCCGGCCACTGGGCGCGGACGCCATCTCGGCGAGGGCCTTCCCCGCCACGTCCTTGGGCAGGAAGCCCAGATGGTTCTGGATCGGGTAGGGAACGTAGACGCCCTGCTCACTGAAGTCGACGGCCGACTTGCGGGCATACGACTTCATGGGCGCGAGCGAGCTCATGAAGCGGAGGATGGCCGGGTCGCCCCCGAAGATCCAGTGCCCGCCGCCGATCTCGAACCGGTACGCCTCACCGTCCGCCGGCGCGTTGGGAAGACGCGTGCTCTCGCCCGGCCGCACATAGTACGAAGAACAGATACCGCCCGGCTCGGAGCTCGCCTCGTAGACCGGCAGGCCGGACGCGATGCTGGCGGACCGACCGGTCATTCCAGCGCCCAGAATCAACTTTTCAGACATTCGATGCTCCGCTCCAGTGGCGCTCCGGCGAGCTGCCGGGGTAGAAAAATGGATTGCGGCGGGACCCGAGGCGTGCGCCCAGGCCGTCGCGGCGAGTTGGCCCTACGGCAAGACTTCTGCCCCGACCCTCAGGGGTTCCGCCGGACCGGGCGCACCTTGGGGGTGAGCAGCCTCACCGCCCACCGCCCCCCGGCCCAGATCAGATGGTAGGCTATCGTTCCAGCGACCTTCGGAGAGCGGTCGCACTTCAGCGCTTGGCGTGCCTGCGCCAGCGCTCCCGCCGTGTGTCCGCTGGCGAGCATGCCGCGAGCAGTCTCAACGAAGTTCATCGCGTAATGCCGGCGGGAGCGGCGGGAGATCTCGGCTGCCAGGTCCTCCGGCAGGTAAAAACGGGCGATCTCAATGGCTCGGCGCCCGTCCGCGACGTTGGCGCCGGTGCTCATCAGTCGCGAGGTGTCGGACCCGGAGTGCTCGCGATAGAGTGCCAGCGCCTCCGGCTCGTACCACACCGGGCCGTGCACCGCCAAGCGCTTCCACATGTCCCAGTCGGAGGTGTGGATCAGCTCCGGGTGGAAGCCGCCCACCGCCTCGTACGACTTCCGCCGCGCGACGATGCTCGGGAACATGATGGTGTTCTTCACCCCGATGCGCTCGATCCAGCGGTCCAGGATCCCGGGCGTCCGCTGCTCCAGCGAGACGAAGGACTGCCGGTCTCCATGCTCGTCGATGATGATCGAGCGGCAGAAGGCGGCGGCGCTCGCGGCGAAGCACCGGCTGTCGCTCTCGCAGGTGTACCTGTGCCTCGACGAGGGCATCCGCGAGCGCTGGCCGGGCCCTGACGGCAAGCCGCTCGAGCCGCGCACCGTGCCCTTGAACCCTCGAAGGAAGTACGGGTTCTGATGCGCGCCGCGGACCACGCGGCCCGGTCCGGGTAGGGGTCCGGGTGCAGCAGGTGCTCGTCGGTGGCGACGACGCCCGCGGCGTAGGCGGCGGCCAGCCCGTCCGCGGCGGTCGTGGTGCCCTCGGGCAGGAACGAGTAGTCGTAGAGCGCGAACAGCGGCGCGACGGTGA
>JAHWJV010000503.1 GCA_019348265.1 Gemmatimonadota bacterium | reverse complement strand
CGCTCTCCCGATCTCGAGAAAGCGGGTCACGATGCAGGCAAGGAATCCGAAAGGTCAGGTTCGCCGCGCCCTGATCACCGTCGCGCTCCTCCTGGGCGCTCAGGCGTGCTCGGACACGGTCACGCCGCCCCGCGTAGAGAACGTCACGATCAGCGCCGTGCCCACCACCGCGCTGTTCGTGGGCGACACGGTGCGGCTGTCCGTCACGGTCGGAAACAACCAGGGCGGAACGGTATCGAACCCCGGCGTCTCGTGGCGGAGCACGGCGGAACCCGTCGCCACCGTCAACTCGTCCGGGCTCGTGACGGCGATCAGCCCGGGAACGACGAACATCATCGCGAGCGTCGACGGCGTCGCCGATACCGCCGCGGTCTCCGTTCAGGCGCGGCCGGTGGGCTCGTGCACCGCCGCGCAGCCGCTGGCGGTAGGCGCGGTCCAGCCGGTCGACGCCGCGGGGCTCGCGTGTGTCGGAGGGGTCAGCGGCGCCGAATACGTGGTCATCGGGTTCAACGGGCTGACGACCGCGCATCTGAGCTTGACCGCCGAGGGCTCCGGGATGAGCACGAGCCTGGCGCCCGCTGGCGCGGCCGCGTTCGACATGCTTGTGTCGGGCCGCTCGCCCACCCGGAACGTCGCCTTCGAGGCACGCCTCCGCCGGCGGGAGCGTACGGAGCTCGCGCCGTACCTCGCCGGTTTGAGGGCGCAGCAGACGGGTCCGTTGGTCCCACGGTTCTCGCGGTCGGCTCCGGTTCCCGCGGTCGGCGATCTGCTGCCGCTGAACACCGCCACCGAATCGGCCTGCGCGGGCGGCAGCACGGGTAGCCGCGCGGTCGGGCGCGTCGCCGCGGTCACCGCGCGCGCGGTCGTTGTGACGGACACGGCGAATCCGGCCGGCGGCTTCACCGACGACGAGTACCGCCAGATCGGCCTGACCTTCGACACGCTCGTCTACGCCGAGGTCACCAGGAACTTCGGCGAGCCGCTCGATGTCGACAAGAACGACAACCGGGTGATCATATTCTACACCCGCGCGGTGAACCAGCTAACGAAGGAGAACTCGCAGGAGGGGTTCGTGGGCGGCTTCTTCTTCGCGCGGGATCTCTTCCCGACCACAGCTCAGCCCGGGTTCCAGGCGTGCGCCGGGAGCAACTACGCGGAGATGTTCTACCTCCTGGCGCCCGACCCGAACGCCACGATCAACAAGAACAGGCGCACCAAGGAGGATGTGCGCGAGAACACCATCGCCACCATCGCGCACGAGCTTCAGCACCTGATCTCGGCCTCCCGCCGACTTTACGCACTGCAGACGGAGAACTGGAATGAGGTCGTGTGGCTGAACGAGGGTCTGAGCCACATCGCCGAGGAGCTGGTCTTCTACCGTGCCAGCGGCCTCGGGCCGAGGCAGAATCTCACGGTGGAGCAGATCCGCGCGCTCGAGCGGCGGCGCGTCGCCTTCAACGAGCACCAGATCGACAACTTCGGCAGGTTCACCAGGTTTCTCGAGGATCCGGAGGACAACTCCCCCTACGAGGAAGACGACGACCTCGCTACGCGGGGTGCGACGTGGGGCTTCCTGCGCTACGCGGCGGATCGCGTCACCACCGAGCAGACGGGCCTCTGGAATCGCCTGGTCAACTCCCGCCTCACCGGGATGGAGAACCTGAAGGCGGCGCTGGCCACGGAGCCCATCCCGCTCGTGCGGGACTGGTCGGTGTCGGTGTTTACCGATGACGACCTGGTGAACACCGCCGCGATCTACCAGCAGCCGAGCTGGAACTTCCGATCGATCTACACGGTGCTCTCGCCGTCCGGGTACCCGCTGAAGGTGCGCACCTTCACCAACGGCTCGACCGCCCTCAAGCTCGCGCCCGGCGGTTCCACCTACCTGCGGGTCACCCCGCCGGGCACCGGGATCGCGTCGGTCCGCTTCCGTTCCGGCGGCGCGGCTCCTCCGCGGGAGTTCTCGATGTTCGTGGTGCGGACGCGCTGAAGTCGTACCGAGAAGTGCACAGCGAAAAGCGAAGAGTCCGGCCCTCTGGGCCGGACTTTTCGTTTCCGGCTCGGAGGACGGCTGAAGCGCGAGGCCTCCGGAGATCCACGGCTAAGATCTACGCGAGCCACTCTCGATGGAGAGGCTAACGGATTGGCTCCTCCGCCACCCCGTGGCGGTCACGTCGAAAATCCAGCCGAGTACGATGGCGACCGGGAAGCCGCCGATCACCAGACCGACCAGCAGCCCGTACGACCAGGCGGGAACCGGCAGCACCGGGACGATCATCTCGGCCGACTGCAGGATGATGAAGGCGACCGCCGCGTACGTAGCGGATACGTTGTACACGTGCCGTCGCTTCAGCTCCCAGAGGAAACGGCTGAGCGCCGACCCTCCGGCGCGTCGCCTGACGGGGGCGGTGCCGTCGACCGCCCCGGGGCCGATGCTCAGCGGGGGAGACGCGTCGCGCCGGCGGGCGAGGTGCGTTGCGCGCCAGTTCAAAGCGCGGGTTACCAGCGCGCGCAGCTCGTCCGGGCCGGCGACCGGCTTCTGCAGGAAGTCGTACGCACCGAGGCGCATCGCTTCCACCGCCGTTTGGACCGTACCATGCGCCGTGAGAACGAGGAACTGAGTTTCGGGATACTCGGCCCGGGCGCGCCGCAGCACGTCGATTCCGCCGAGCTCGCCCGGCATGTTCAGGTCGACGATGACCAGGTCGAAGGGGCGGTCGCCGAGCTGGCGGATTCCGTCGTACGCGTCCACCGCTTGCGCCAGGTCGTGCCCGGCGTCGGTGAGCGCGTCCGCCAGGAAGTCGCGGATCCCCGCCTCGTC
>JAHWJV010000502.1 GCA_019348265.1 Gemmatimonadota bacterium | reverse complement strand
CCCGCCTATTCAGTGCTCGATCTAACGGAGACGGAGCGGGTCGTGGGCCCCATGGGCGACTGGTCGGAGTCTCTGGCGCGCTACCTGGACGGGCGGGCGTGACGGGAGACGGCACGGCGCCGGTCCGGCAGCGGCAGACGGAAGATGGGCGCTGGCGAGAGAGATGGGCATCCGATGCACACGATGCACTCTCTTGGCCGGCGTCTGAGACATTTGGGGACCGTACATGCGAATGAACGCTGGATGAGAGTTGCGATCGTCCACGATTGGTTGAATCAGTCGGGCGGGGCGGAACGGGTGCTGGCGGCGATTCATCGTCTCTACCCGACTGCGTCGGTTTTTCCGATCGTATACGATGCGGAGCGGGCGCCGGCGGAGATGCGCGCCTGGGACATCCGGCCCTCGTTCCTTCAGCGAATCCCGCTGGCCCGGCGGAAACACCAGATGTTTCTGCCGTTGATGCCGCTGGCGGTCGAGCAGATGGATCTGGGGGAGTTCGACCTGGTGATCAGCACGAGCAGCGCCTGCGCGAAGGGTGCGATCCCGCGGCCGGGCGCCACGCACGTGTGCTATTGCCACACGCCGTGCCGGTACATCTGGGATCACTACCATGAGTATACGCGCGGCTTGCGTTTCCGGAGCCTGATCGCTCCGGTGGCCCATTGGCTGCGGATGTGGGATCAGCTCTCCGCCGCGCGCGTCGACCACTTCGTGACGAACTCGCACTGGGTCGCGTCGCGGATCCGCTCCTACTACCGGCGCGACTCCGAGGTGATCTATCCCCCGGTGGATGTCGACCGGTTCGTTCCGAGCACGCGGGCGCCCGAGGATTTCTACCTCGTCGTGTCGCGGTTCGTGACGTACAAGCGAATCGACCTGGCGATCGAGGCGGCCAACCGACTCGGTCGTCGCCTCGTCGTGGTGGGGGACGGCCCGAACCGGCGGCGCCTCCAGGCGCAGGCGGGGCCGACGGTGGAGTTTCTGGGGTGGCGCTCGGACGAGGAGGTGGCGAGTCTGTACGCGAGATGCCGCGCCTTCATCTTCCCGGGCTGGGAGGACTTCGGGATCGCACCAGTCGAGGCCCAGGCGGCGGGACGGCCGGTAATCGCATATGGGCGGGGCGGGGCGCTGGAGACGGTGGTCGACGGGGTAACGGGCGTCTGCTTCCCGGAGCAGACGGTGGATTCGCTCATCGCGGCGATCGAGCGATTCGAGCGGCTGGAGCTCGATCCGGCGCAGTGCCGCTCGCAGGCGGAGCGGTTCGACACCCGGGAGTTCGAGCGCCGTTTCAAGGCCGCGGTGGATCAGCAGCTAGGGCGCACCGCGGAGGCCGTTACTGTCGCACGCGAGCCGCTCATTCGGCTCGCATGATGCGAGTGCCATCGTCGCGACTCGCCGGATGGACCGCGCCACGGCTGATCCGATTGCTTTAATTTCGACGGGGAGCGGCGGTGTCCTGCTCCGATTCGTCTTGTCTATAACCGATTTATGATTCCTAACAGAGCTTACAGCGCCAGGGAGCGGATCGACCGCTCCTTGCCGCGGACTGACATCCGCCGCAAGCTGGACGAGGCCGCGCGGCGGGGCTGGATAGAGATCGGCCGCCGGACCGCCCGAGTGGGTCTGCTGGTCATTTCGGACCTGATCGCCCTGGGGCTCGCCGCGCTGGCGACCGTCTTCTGCCTGCAGGCGCTGGGCGTGTCGATGGGTGTACAGGGCGCCTGGCCGCTGGTCCGGATGATGATCTTCCTCGAGCCGCTCGCGCTAGGGGTCGCCACGGCATACGGCGCGGGGCACAACCGCATCAGCTTCGGCCGCGTAGTCCTCGGAGTGGGCTGCGCGATGACGCTGGCCGCGATTCAGGTCCTGCTCATCCAGGGCTCAGTTCTGCCGGACGTCTTTCCCCCGTCGACGCTGGCGATCTTCTGCGCGTGGACGATCGCGATCACCTTCGCGCTTCGTTTCTTCATCGACCGACTGGTCTCATACGGCTACCAGATCGGGCTCGGGCAGCGGCGGGTGCTGGTGATCGGCACGGAGGCGGAGACCGCGAAGCTGATGGCGATGCTTCGGGAGCACAACGCGGCGGAGATCCGCGTGGTGGGACGACTCTCTCCGACGCACCGTCGCGAGGTGAGCGCCCTGAACGCGGTGGCCGACCTGGAGACCGCGGTTCAGGCATATGACGCCTGGGGTGTGATCGTCGCTTCGTCGCATCTATCGTTCGAGACGCTCGAGACGATCTTCCACCGCTGTTTTGAGCTCGGCGTCGCGGTCTCTGTGATTCCGAAGACGCTGCACCGGTTCGGGCCCCGCCTGGAGCTCCGCAAGACACGCGCGGGCGCGCTCCTGCGCCTGCACCCGAGGGAGCTGGGCATACCGCAGTTGACGATCAAGCGGGTGATGGACCTTTCCCTCAGCCTTCTGGTCTTGCTCGTACTCTGGCCGGTGCTGTTGGTGATCGCGATCGCGATCCGGCTCGACAGCCCGGGTCCAATCCTCTTCAAGCAGGTACGCGCCGGGTTAGGCGGGCAGCCGTTCGGGATGTTCAAGTTCCGGACGATGGTGGCGAACGCGGATCAGATCAAATCACAGCTCCATCACCTCAACGAGTCGGGCGATCCCCGTCTATTCAAGATCCGCAACGACCCGCGCGTCACCCGGGTCGGAAATCTCCTGCGAAAGACGTCGCTGGACGAGCTCCCGCAGCTGCTGAACGTGCTGTGTGGCGAGATGAGCTTGATCGGGCCGCGGCCGTTCTTTCCCGACGACCTCAACGACTACGCCGAACATCACTTCGACCGCCTTTCGGTGCTTCCAGGCATCA
>JAHWJV010000501.1 GCA_019348265.1 Gemmatimonadota bacterium | reverse complement strand
GATCACACCCCGAACGTCGATACGCCGCAGCAGCCCGAAGTCAGGACGAAGGGTGCGGACCTGTTTCTCATCATCGACCTGGACCAGCAAATCGGAGTCGCTGCGCCCGATCCAGGCTGGCTCGATCCCCATCGCCTCGGCTAGCTGCTCGGGAGCAGGTGATTCGGTCACCGGTTTGGCCGGGAAGTCGAGCTCGATCCAGTCCTCCCGGCGATCCGCGAGGAGGAGGCCGCTGCGGGTGTGGAAGCGTGCCGTCTCCTCCAGCGGCAGATGCCGGTCCTCCCAGAGAACGTGAGCGCTCGCCAGTGTCGCGTGGCCGCAGAGATCCACCTCGGTCACGGGGGTGAACCAGCGCAGATCGTACCCCTCCTCGTGGGGGATCAGGAACGCGGTCTCCGACACGTTCATCTCCCGCGCGACGTCCTGCATCCACCAGTCCGGCTCCGGCTCGGCAAGAATGCAGACACCCGCGGGATTGCCGGTGAAGGGGCGGTTCGTGAAGGCGTCCACCTGCGTGATCTTGAAGCTCATCTGGCGCCGGTGTTGGGAGGAGCGCTCGGGGAAGGTAGTTCAAAGTACACAGTACAAAGTACAGTGTGGGCGTCGTCTAATTTGACTCTTGCACTCTGACCTTTGCACTCTCTTCTCTCTTCATCTGTTCGCGAGCCAGCCTGATCCGCTCCCGGACCTCTTCGCGGAGGGTGGGAACGTCCTGGAGCGTCAGCTGATCGGTCGGAATCGGCTCCAGGGCTCGCACCTCGGCATCCGCGCGGCCGAAGACGAAGGATCCCTTGGCGACGGCGTCGCGGGTACCCACGACGGCGAGCGGGAGGATCGGGACGCCGGCGTCGATGGCAAGGCGGAAGGCGCCGTCGTGAAAGGGGAGAAGCTCGCCGGTCTCAGAGCGCGTGCCTTCCGGGAAGATCATCACCGACACTCCCTTGTCGAGGCGGTCCCGGCACTGGATGAGAGCCTCCACCCGGCTCTTGCGGGAGGAGCGGCCGACCGGGATATCACCAGCCAGCCGCATGTTCCAGCCGAGAAGGGGGATCCGGAATAGCTCCTCCTTCGCCAGCCACTTCATCTCCCACGGAAGGTGGCTGATCAGGAAGATGTCCGCCAGCGACTCGTGATTGGACACGGCCACGTAGGGCCGGCGCGGATCCGTGATGCGAACCCCGGAGGTGCGGAACCGCCAGAGAGGATTGAGTGTCGAGGCCGTGACGGCGGAGAGGCGGAACCAGCGCCCCACCGTGTAACGTCCCGGGTCGGAGCGCGTGAACACGTACAGCAGCGCCAGAAGAGGAAGCCAGAGGAGCGTCACCAGCGCGCTCGCAAACCACGCCCAAACCGAGAGAATTCGCCGAATCATGCGGGGAAGGTAATAGGGAAGGGGGAATAGGGAACAGGGACCAGGGAACAGCCTGCCCGACTGGCGAGAGGGGCCGACATCTCAGCAGACGTCGGCCCCTTCGCTATGTGTCCCGCTGTTCCCTGTTCCCTGTCAGTTCGGTGCGTCGCAGCCGTTGCAGGTCCGGGTCTCGGGGAAGACGACGAGTCGCTCGAAGCGGATGGGTGAGCGGCAGGAGGTGCAGAGGCCGTAGCTGCCACTCTCGATGCGCTGGAGCGCGGCGGAGACCTGGTCGAGCTGCAGGCGCTCGCGGTCGTGCAGGTCGCGCGTGAAGCCCTGGTTCTGGATCGCCTCGATGCGCGACAGGCGGCCAACGGCGCCCTGATCGAGCTCCGGCGGCTTGCCATTGCCGTTGGTCTTCATGCTGCGCTCGAGACGAGTGAGCGTGCGCTGCAGCTCGTCACGAATCTGCCCGATCTGCTCGGGGGTGAGCGCGGGGTGCGGAGCGGTCATGCAGTGATCCATCCAGAGGTTGAGGTCAGTCGACGTCGAGCGAGGGGGCCGTCGAGGAGGAGCGAGCCGGAGCGGGTACTCCGCGCCGATGATCCGTAAAACATGTTGGTCGCCTCCATCTCTGGAAGCGACCCACGCGAGTACCGGCGTTTCAGGCAACGAGAGCGTCCCGGCGGAGGACGAGGTGAGGCTGCGTCACGACGGCTGCGGACCCTCCGAGCCGCTCGAAACAGATGCTCCCAAAACAGATGCTCCCTATGAGTATCGCACTGAGGCGCCCATTTCGTCAACCGGGAGGCGGAGAAGCGTGGAGCAGGCGCGCCGGGCGGAGCTGGCCGGACGCCCCGTCGGCGCCGCTGAGCGCGGCGTGGGTCAGAAGCCCGGCCGATCCGGCTTCGGCTGGTTGACCCCACGGATGGCCTCGCCGTCGTTCAGGCTGTCGCGTAGCGTTCCCGTCATCGAAGCGGCGCCGGCGGCAGTGCTGTCCTGCTGCTCCGGGTGCCCCGTGGTGCCGAGGACCTCCTGCGGATCGGCCTCGATGCTGCCGGCCGCATCCGGGCGTCCGGCGCCCATCCCGCCCTCCTCTGCGCCCGCAACGGGGGCGTCCTGGCTGCACGCGGCGGAGGCGATCGCGAGCGAGAGGGCCAGCACCGGCATCAGTTTCGACGTTCGCATTGTATCGGGTAGCGCTGGTTCGTAGTGCGTCGAGCGAGGCCACCGCAAACGCAAGAGGCAGACCGGCGAACGCTCACGGGTGTTGCGCGCTCGGAGCTTCGCCTCACCGATTCGAAAGGCTACCAGTCGTCGTCCCGACCTCCGCCCCGGCCGCCGCCGCCAGCGCCAGAGCCGCCCCCACGACCCCCCACCCCGCCGCCGTAGCCGCCCCCGGGCTCGGAGCCGCCCTCCGGCCCGTCCGGGCGCGTGACCCTGTCGGCAGCCGGACCCTTGTCCGCCTGAACGACCTCGAACTCGACG
>JAHWJV010000500.1 GCA_019348265.1 Gemmatimonadota bacterium | reverse complement strand
ACGGAGGACGTCATGGCCCTGCCGTCCCCTGTCCTGTCTCGGATGCTGTCCGAGTTGAAGGACGAGCTGGACGTCACCTCGTCTCACAACGAGGCCGAGATGCTGCGGAAGATAGAGATCGCGGTGCGGCTCGTCGAGGAGGAGATCGGGGCACTGTCACCCGAGACGGTGGCGGCTGAGTCGCTGTCGGTGTCGAAGGTGCTCCGGAACTACCCGGTCATCGCGATCACGGCGGCGACGCACCTCGGCGCGCAGCGGCTCGAACAGGTGGTCGCCCGCGCGCGTGACACCGCCGGAGATCACCACCATCTCGGGGTTGAGGATGTTGATGATGTTGGCGATGCCCGTACCCAGGAACTTCGCCGTGTCCTTCATCACTTCGGTGGCGTACGTGTCCCCGCGTACGACCGCCTCGTAAACCGTGGCCGCCGTGATCGACTCGAGGTTCCCCTTCACGAGGTCGACGAGGATGGTCGTCTCCCCCGCCTCGATGCCCTCGATCGCGCGGAGCGCGATGGCCGGTCCGGAAGCGTACGCCTCCAGGCATCCGTAGTTGCCGCAATTACACTTACGCCCGGTCGAGTCGATCGTCATGTGGCCGATCTCGCCCGCCGCGTCCGACACGCCGTGGTAGATCTCGCCGTTCAGCACGATCCCGCCGCCGATGCCCGTCCCGAGCGTGAAGCCGACGAGGGAGTGCGCCTGCCGTCCGGCGCCGAGCCACCATTCGCCGTAGGTGGCGCAGTTCGCGTCGTTGTCGAGCGTGGCCGGCAGGTGCAGTGCGTTCGCGATCAGGTCCCGGAGCGGGAAGTTGCGCCAGCCGAGATTCGGCGTGTTGATCACCACCCCGGTGGCGCGGTCGAGTGGGCCGGGCGAACCGATGCCGACTCCCGCGATGTCCGCCCTCGTGCCGCCTTCCTCCCGGAGCACCGTCGCGATCGAGTGCTCCACCATCTCCACGATGCGTGCGACGACGAAATCCGCCCCGCGCTTCGCTTCAGTGGGACGGCTGTGGAAGGCACGCACCTCTCCCCCCTCCACCGGCACCAGACCAACCACGACGTTGGTCCCGCCGACGTCCACACCGACGATCCACTGCTTCTCGTTGCCCATGTGCGCTCTGCCAGGGTTCGCGCCGTGACTCGATCTCGGGCTCGTACTCACTCTCGTCTTCCGGAATGCAACGGGGGGGCCGGTCGATCCGCGGGCGGCCGGCGAACCGGACTCACTCATCTATCGATCGACCCCCGTAGCAATGGCCTGCGCTGAACTTACCTGCCGAAGGTGATCGTCGATAGGCTGAAGAGCGTCTGCGTCGCCCGGGCGTTCGGGTTCCTGAAGACGAAGTACAGGTCCTGGGGTCCGGTCATCGGCGTTATTTCCACCCGAAGCCCGGCGTTGGCACCCTGTCCGCCGCCTCCGCCACCTCCGCCGCCACCAGCGGCCGGGGCCGCCGCTCCGGCCGGCCGAGGCGCAGCGCCCGCCGCACCAGCCGCCGGAGCGGCCGCGCCGCCCTGGTTCTGGAGCTGCTGCGCTCCGGGCTGAGTCGGCGCCGCGATCCGGACCTCGGCCTGACCGAGGAGCTGACCGGTCGGCGAGCCCGCGCGGATCTCGATCGTGCCGCCCGTGTGGGCTTCACGCGTGGTCGCAGCCGCGACGAGATTGATCGTGCGGATCCCCGTCAGGTCGATCTGCCGGAAGCCGATGTGGCCGTTCGACCGCGCCTGCACGCTGAGCGGGCCGGCGCCGCGGTTCGTCGCCACCGTGGTGACGTTCTCGAGGATGTCCGCCGAGCCGGCGGCTACGATCGGGCTGCGCAGGACCAGCATCCGCTCCGCGGTCTGCCCCGGCACGCCGGCGGCGCCGCGATCGGTGTAAACCGCGCGGAGCACCACCGCGCCACGGCCGTTGTCTCCCTCGGGGACGTCCGGCGTGTAGCTGCCGGCGAGCGGGTTCGGGTTGATGCTCGTGCTGTTGCTGGCCAGGATGTACCGCACCAGCGCGGACGCCTCGGCGACGCTCAGGCCGGGGTGCGCCGGCATGTTCACCGGTCCCCACACGCCCGAGCCGCCGCCGCGGATCTTCGCGACGAGCCTGCCAAAAGCCGCACTGTCTCCCTGGTACTTCGCCGCCACCTCGGTGAAGTTCGGTCCGACGGAACGCGGCCCGTCCGGTGTATGGCAGGCGCGGCAGGTGCTGTTCGCCATGATCGCCTGCGCCACCGCGAACCGCGTGGTCGGATTCACCGGGCGGTCACCCTGGCGGAGTGCGGTGAGCGGGAAATTTTCCGGCACGTACTCCATGCTCAGCGCGACGTTCTGTGCGGGGACGTTGGCGTCCTCCCGGTCCGTCACCTGAACCGCGTACGGAACCGCCTGGCCGGGGAAGTAGAAGCTGCGGTTCCCCGTGACGTTGATGGCGATCTCCGGAGGCGCGTTGCCGGCCAGGATACGCATCGTCTCGCTCGCGGTCATGCCGGCCGGGTCCCGCGCAGTCAGCGTCACGTTGTATGCGCCTGGACTCGTGAACGGCACGGAAGCCGTCTCACCGGTGAAGCTGCGAGCGGGGCCACCCGCCGCCGGAACGACGCGCCACTCGTAGGTGAGCCGGTCGTTGTCCGGGTCCCGCGTGCCCGCCGCCGATAGCGTCGCGCTGAACGGCAGCGCTCCGCCGGTGACGTTGCTGCTGATCTCGACGTCCGGCGCGCGGTTGCCCGCGTTGTACTCGATGCGCACCAGCTTCGCGTCGGGCGCCGGCCCGAACCAGACGCTGCCGTACTCGAGAACGTACAGGTCCCCGTCCGGCCCGAACTTCATGTCCATCGGCTCCACCGGGCGGTAGCT